>JBAUJD010000036.1:0-18559 GCA_049683515.1 Thermosynechococcaceae cyanobacterium
ACCTACTGCCCAAGCTCTCGGCAATGTATTTTTAGCGTCTCAAAGTCGAAAAAACCGAACCTAGCTGTGCTTCAGGTTTTGTTACCCTAGGCGTAGGTGCATTATCGCGAGGAGACCATAGGAATGCCCGCCACTGACTACAAAGACTACTACAAGATTCTTGGCGTCAGTAAGACCGCCGATGAGTCTGAGATTAAACGGGCGTTTCGTAAACTGGCGCGGAAGTATCACCCTGACGTCAATCCTGACAACAAGGATGCTGAGGCCAAGTTCAAAGAAGTGAGCGAAGCCTACGAAATTCTCTCAGACGCTAGTAAGCGCCAAAAATACGACCAGTATGGTCAGTACTGGAACCAAGTTAGCAACGGACAACCGGGCGCGGATCCGTTTGGCGGTCAATACGGCAACTTTGATGAATTGCTCAATGATCTACTAGGGCGTTTTGGGAACGGCTTTGGCGGCGCGGGTGGCCCCAGTTATCGGACCGCCTCACCACCAGGATTTGGTTTTAATACAGGCGGCTTCGGCTTTAATGATGCCAGCTTTAGCAACAGCGCCTCTGCCGACGCCACCGCCGAAATCACCCTTGCCTTTGAAGAAGCCCTTCAGGGCGTTCAAAAACGCCTCATCATTGGCGGTAGCGAAACTCTTTCAGTCAAAATCCCGGCGGGTAGCAAACCGGGCAGCAAAATTCGATTGCGGGGTAAGGGGCAGCTCAACCCCATGACCCAAACCAGGGGCGATCTCTATTTAACAATTAAGCTGCAGCCCCATCCCTTCTTCAAGTTTGACGGGGACAAGCTCACCTGCGAATTGCCCATCACCCCAGACGAGGCCGTCTTGGGAGCCAGCATTGATGTCCCGACTCCATCGGGTTCGGTCAAGATGAATATCCCGGCAGGCATTAAGTCGGGTCAATCTCTGCGATTACGGGGTAAGGGCTGGCCGCTGACCAAGGGAGGTCACAGCGATCAGATTGTAAAAATTCAGATCGTGCCGCCGCAGGAGTTATCGGCCCAAGAGCGTGAGTGCTACGAGACATTAGCACAGTTACGTAGCTTTGATCCGCGATCGCATCTCTCATCTCTTTAACCAAGCAATACCGTCAAACCAGCAGAGCGTAAAGGAAAAATCCTTCACTAACACACTGGGGGTTTTGGCACCGCACAATGATCGCGCCTCGTAGGTATCGACTTCAAGCTTAGAATAAAAGTGTTAGTGAGATCGTGGACCACTGCCATGCCTGCCATCAGTCTGAATTTAGAATCTTTGACCGAGACACTAACCCATGAGCAGTTTTATGAACTGTGCATGACCAACAAAGATGTGGCAATGGAGCGTAGCCCATCAGGAGAGTTGATCATTATGCCGCCAGTCGGTGGTGAAAGTGGTAGAAAAGAGGCCCGTTACATCTTTAAGCTAGTGGCTTGGAACGAGCAAACAGACTTGGGAGAAGTATTCAGCTCTTCAACGGTTTTCAAGCTACCGAATGGAGGCGATCGCTCTCCTGATGCCGCCTGGATTAATCGGGAGTGCTGGGATGCTTTAACACCTGAGCAACAGGAAAAATTTCTGCCGATCTGCCCTGACTTTGTGATTGAACTGCGCTCAAAAAGCGACCGACTCAAGCCCCTACAGGCAAAAATGCGCGAATATCTGGGTAGTGGATTGAGGTTAGGGTGGCTGATTAACCCTCAAGATCAAAGCGTTGAGATTTATCGCGCTGGCAAGGAAGCAGAGATGTTGAAGTTTCCCGTTATCTTGTCAGGAGAGAATATACTGCCTGGGTTTACGCTAGAAATTTAAGCGCAGTTCCTTTAAGAAAATTTAGATTTTCTATTCTATTAATGAAGAGCCGGGAGGGCATTGGACTGGCTCAGTTGCAGAGCGAGGGGCTGCTGGTGCCGCAGGGGGCGTTTGTGAGGGCGTATCACTTTCGCAGATTCCTTGAATAAAAGTAGAGTCAGTCGGTGTAGAACCCAGCATAAATGCGAATCCCGTATAGCTTCTTAACTCAGGCTCTGTCGGGGTAGCCGTTGCGATCGCACTTTTTTTAGAATCAGCCTGGGGGACAATCTGGTAGTCATAAAATTCACTACTGACGGTAGCATCAAGATCATTGATTGAGATGGCAAAGGCTCCTTTCTCTAACTGAAAAGACTGCTGTGCTCGATTAATCACTCCTAAGCTGGATTTGGCTTCGGAGGCTCTAGCTTTACCAATCTGATTGAGAAAAGAAGGCAGTGTGATCGCAGCCAAAACTCCTATGACAAAAACACCAAAGGTTAAGCAACCACAACCGCCAAGAACCCACACAACAACTGGAACACTTTTTTTCTGCGACACTGGGGGTATTGAAGCAGGTTGCTGAGTCATAGGTTATTCTCGATTTAGGTAGGCATAAACATCCCTCAATTTACATCAAATAATGCACTAAATTTTGCTTTGCCCTCAAAGCGTAAAGGTAAAATCTTGCACCAACATACCAGGGACTTTTGCGCCGCCCAATGATCGCGCTTCATAGGTATCTACCTCAGGCACTAGCTCTTGGAAGTCGGTAATCGCCTCTAAGTTTTCGCCCCAAAAAGAATAAAGACTTTCATCAAAGCGCAAATCCTTAATGGGCTGGCGGATCATACCTTTTTCGACCCAGAAGCAGGCAAATCGAGTCATGCCCGTGATGCGGCCCCCGTTGCGATCGCTCCAGTTCAAATAATGCAAATTCGACAGATAAAGCCCCGTATCCAACTGGCCCACAATATCCTCTGCCGCTAGCTGCCCCGGCAGCATTTCCGCTGTTCTCATCCCCTCAGAGCCATCGGCGGCATTACTGAGCACCCCATATTCTTTAGCTGTACGAGAACTCACCAACGTAGTCCTAAGCTGTCCTTCCGAAATAAGAGGAACCTCCATCGGAGCGACTTCCCCTAAATCGTTGAACCGAGGTACTGTGCCCAGATGAAAGTTTTCTCGCAGAGAGAATAGCGGTGAGAGCGCTTTACCCTCGCGCAACTTGGCTAGGGCACTTCCGCCTTGACGCATTGAAGCCTCGCTAACACCGCCCCAAGAGAGCATTGCCAACAGTTCTGCCACCGCCTCAGGGGCAAAATAAGTCCGATATTTCCCCGGTGGCACCGTTTTGACCGGACGCTCCATCACGGTGAGCTGCTTTTTAGACTCGGCAATGTGCGCTTCGTACTGATCTTGTTCCCAGTTCGCCCCTGCATAGATCGACTTAACCGCCTTCTCGGTAGGCGTAATCATGGAGTAGTCCAACACAAAGGTTTCGGTGGCAAACCAATGCTTTTGCCCTGCCGAGTTGCGATTGGCTCGCACCACTGGCCCAGAAGTATATAACCCCGTGAAATCAACATTCCCCATATTTTCTAGAATGGCAGCAGCAGCCTGATCATGAGGCAAAAGCTGCCCTGCATAAACCTCATGACTAGAGCCTTGGTTCTGGGGTTCAATCACATAGGGATCGACCGGAAGCTGGGGAATCATTTCACGCAAATAGTTGAGATTCTCTAAACCTGCCGCACTATCAATCGTGAGGTCACCCGTAAACGGAAATGACGCATAGGCGGTGCGCGGCTGTTGAATCAAGCGAAGCTTAACAGTGGCATCTGTCACAATGCCAGATTGGCGCACTTGAGCCTTATTGAAGCGCATAAAGTGACTCTGTTCGCCGCCCATTTCAATCACGAGCTGCTCATCACCGGTTAAGTTCTCAAGCAAAATATCGCTGAGCTGATTAAACGTCGATTCCCAAACTTCTAGTAAACTCACGCCACACCTCCAAACACTTCAATTTCTTTGAAGGCACAAACCGGCGAGGCATGACCGACGCGAATCACCTGATTGGGTTCGCCCTTCCCGCAGGCGGGGGTGCCGTAGACCTGGAGCGTGCTGCGATCGCCCACCTGATCCAGATTCCCCCAAAAGTCATTGGTAATCCCGCGATAGTTCGGGTTCCGCAGCGTTTTTGTGAACTTGCCGTTTTCAATTAGGCGACCGTACTCACAGCCGAACTGAAACTTATTGCGATAGTCATCAATCGACCAAGACCGATTAGATTCCATATAGACCCCGTGGTCAATCGATTCAATCATTTCATCAAAGGTGCTGTGTCCCGGCTCTAGATTGAGGTTCGCCATTCGATCAATCGGCGCACGATTCCAGGAGGACGCTCTAAAGTTGGCAACGCCAGGGGTTTGAGTACGCACCTGACTTTCTAAGCTCCCCAATCCGCGAATCAGCTTGCCATTGCGAATCAGATACTCGCGCTTGGCCTCTAAACCGCTATCATCAAAGGCATAGCTACCCAGCTCTTCTGAGATAGTGGGGTCAAAGGTGATGTTCATGAGTTGCGAACCATACACGAGGTCGCCAAAATCTGCCAGATTGACAAAGCTAGATCCGGCGTAGTTGCGCTCATCACCGAGAATCCGGTCCAGCTCTAACGGATGCCCAACGCTTTCATGAATCTGCAACATCATTTGGTCGGGGGCAAGCACCAGTGTCGTCGTTGTTGTGGGGCACTCCTCCGCCGTAAGCAGTTCGATGGCTTGCTCCCCAATCGTCTGGCAGCGATTCAAAATAGCCTGGGGGTCCATCATTTCAACCCCGCCTTGATAGCAGCGTGCAAACCAGCCGTTATCCGTTCGTTTCTGGGTAACGCCGCCCTCTTGAGCGGTGACGCCATAGTCGGTAATCACAATCCAAATGGTTTGCTCAATGTCAGCGCCATTACTGCTAACGAACTTTTGTTCGGTCTCTAGAATCTGAGCAAAGGCACTGGTACGAACAATTTTGTCAGAGACCTTAAGGATGGTACAGACCTGAGTGAGCAGATCGGTCAGATCGGTAACCTTGAGGTGATCGTAGGGCTTTTGAATAGGAGAGCGATATTGCCCCTTGGTGGCAGGCCGAACCGCTGGCGTAAACTGATGCACACCCCACTTTGCTGTTGCCATCGCCTGCTGATAGGCTCTGTCGGCTGCAGCTTGAATGCTGGCGGCATCGAGGTGGTTGGTTGCGGCATAGCCAAATTGTCCTTGCGCTAAGACCTCGACCATGACGCCTTTAGTTTGGCTGCGACCATTGGCCTGGGGCTTGGCATCTCGGACAACGTGGGTATGGGTGGTTTCAGAGACTTGACGCAAACCGACCCAATCGGCGTTGAGATCGAGGGTGCCGAGGGCTTTATGTAAATCAAACTCCATAGCTGCGGCCTTAAGACGTGACGTTCGGCTAGTTTAGCGTGTCTCAAGGCTACAGTGTGTTGCAGACACCGATGCCTAATCAGGTGCTACAGCAATGGCAGCATGGGATCTCCTGAGTAGTCGATTTGGCGAAGGTGTAAAATGGAGTGTAAAATGGATTCTCTGGGCATCCTAATTATAGAGATGAAAACAGTGACACCAAAGATGAGGCTTGCGCCTGTGTTTTACACCCTGGCTCAAGTGCAATTTAACCCAATTGCCCAAATGTCGGATTATGTTGCCCGTTTACAGGAACGCTTGCGCCGAAGTGGATTTCCTGACTTTCGGGTAGAGAATCAAGTTGGACTCACCATTCGTCGATTAGACGATCTACAGCCTGATGTTCAGCAACAGCAGCAGATCCGGTGGAGTTTCACCAACGCTCAGCGAACTGAAGGATATGTATTAGTTTCGGACACTCTGACTTTTCACACCACTCAATACGATTCTTTTGTCGATTTCTTACAGAAGAGTATCAATGGTTTAAGTCTAGTTCACGAGGTTGTTGAGTTGGCTTATATTGAACGTATTGGCCTTCGGTATCTTGATGCAATTGTGTCAAGGGATAATGACACCCTACAGCAATATCTGAATCTCTCTTTGCTGGGCTTGTCTGGAACTTTAGAGGGTCAGTTAGGCCATAGCTTTACTGAAACGGCTACTGCGATTGAAGAGGGTAATTTAGTTGCTAGAGCCGTGATTACAGAAGGCGGTTTGGCAGTATCGCCTGACTTGTTACCATTGCAACTCGAATTACAGTCCCGGTTCGCTGAAATTAATGGTCGTAATGCTGTACTAGATACCGATTATTTCCTTGTCAAACGCAATGGCTTTGATTTGGAAGATATTAAAGGTCAGCTTTTATCTGCCCATGACATCATCACAACAGCCTTCAAAGCTTCTGTGACCGATTATGCTAGAGCGCAGTGGGCTTAAGATTATGAACGCAACTATAAAAACCTATCCTTTGGAGTTGCCTAAACCTAGACAAACATCCAAACCGTGCAAGGCAGTCCAAGTCGGTGCTCCGCTATTGATTCTGACAGCAGGCACTGGCGGTTTTATGACCGCGCACAACACGGCTGAAGCGCTAAGGCATTGGATCCATTATCCGCGTATCCATGTCGAACCTGTCGTAGCCCAGAATGTCGATACGCGCTCTCCTGCTGAACATGTTGCGAATATCCGCGATGTTTTGGCTGTCAGTATGTCAGATTTGGCTTCTTTACTCAGCATCACCCGGCCTACAGCCTATGCTTGGCTAGAAGGTCAGGAACCCAAGCCAGAAGCGTTGATGCGTATTCAGTTGCTATCTCACACTGCTGATGAAATTAAGCAGATGAATATTAGTCGCCTAGATAAGCTGATCCATCGCCCGATTTTTGATGGACGTTCTTTATTCGATATGCTCAAGGCAAATGAAGAGTCTGCAGACGTCTTAGCCTCTCTGAAAGAGATCGCAGAAAAAGAAACTCAGGCCCGTCACAAGCCAAAGGGATCTGGGAAACATCTCCGTCCACTTATAGATATATTGAGTGACTCTTCTGTGTCTATCCATAATGAACGGAGCTAGTGCAGAGGAATGCCGTGGTCTCGAAACACCTCATGGCGACAAGGCAGTGTACTCGTTCGGAGAGACTTTCAGCAAGCAGGTCTGCTAGAGAAACCCGATGGTCATCTGGCTATCGCCATTTCTCATGATTGCGACATCGCCAATGACAACCTGAATGCGGAACCTGCCGTAGAGTTTATTTTTGCTCGAATTTTAGATGAACAGAACGGAAACTATGCTCACGGCAAGAATCCGCGAACGCTGCATCTACAGTATCGCTGCGAGGGAAAAGCCATTTTTTTTGAGCTAATTGTCTCAAACAAGGTGATGGTTACCAAAATTAATCTAGAGGCGGTTCAACCCGATCAAACCTATGACCTGATTGGCTCTCGCCATGTCCTTCAGAGCTGGCTGGCTGCTCGATACCGTCGCCATGCTTTACCCAATAGCCTAGTGGATCGTCTACGTGCTGTTTTTAGTTTCATTGAAAAGGAAGGCAAGAAAAATTCCTCTGGCATCTTATCTTTCCAACTGGATTATGAGCCTAAAGATGAACTACCCCGTGAAGAAGCCTATGAGCTATGGATCAGCATGGTCTATGTGATCGATAAGGCTGAATATGAATCTAAGGCAAGGGAAATAGCGCAACGTTTAAAAGCTGAATTTCCAAAGCTTTTGGAAAAAACGAAGAATTACGGCACGATAGACTTACGATGGTGTGAGGCCGTTTCGGAAGTAGAATTTACCCTCCGAGACTTGCGTGAGACAGTGGAGTACCATCTAGAGCACTTAAGTTACCGGACTGAGCCACATGGACCGACGGTCTAAAATTTCAAGGTGTAGAAGATTTTGTCGGTAGTGCAGATACATAAAGCCCAATGATTGAAGACGCTTGCAGCTTTACAACTTGGCGTTCGATTTAATGTGTTGAGGCTGTAGCGAACGGGTGACTACTCTTTGGAAGAGACCACAGTGATCGTAATCTTCTTAGAAAGCACTGGTTTATTGTGAGGAACATGAGCATAGTTCCCAAGCACAAGCTGCAGCGTATGCTGACCGGGAGGAAGGGTCAATTCCGTCTCTGTTTGTCCACCGCCAAAATGCTTAATTTGCTCAGTGGCCGCTAGGGGTTCATTGAGATTGGGCAGTCTGTTGAGATCAATCAGCAGGTGATGATGTCCTGTATTGTCTTTCTCAATACCTGCGGGGGCAACCCCCATCCCAGAGAGGCCAAACTGTGCCGTGAAATGACTAGGGACTGTGGCTCCATCAACAGGTTCAATCAGGTAGACGGCAGCATCGGCTGGTGCTGGGGTAGAAGCTACGGCTAATAGCGGTTGAGTGCCTAG
The DNA here is from genome assembly GCA_049683515.1 of Thermosynechococcaceae cyanobacterium. Taxonomy (GTDB): domain Bacteria; phylum Cyanobacteriota; class Cyanobacteriia; order Thermosynechococcales; family Thermosynechococcaceae; genus RCC1774. Next base: position 8,166 of record JBAUJD010000036.1, read on the forward strand.
GATAAAGGTCAACAGCAGTGAACAGACCCAAACTGCGGCTTGGAAATAACGTTTCATTTTGATGTTCTCGAAAAGATACCTTACTTCATACTAAGGAAGTTTGACGCTTGGTCAAAGCTGTATTTTCTAGGCTGTCACGCGCATACTGCCGAATCATACAGGGCGGCTCTGCTTTGTTTGCGATCGCATCAAAAAAAGAAGCATAGATCACTAGATCTACGCCTCTATCCATAAACGTGTGCGAGAAAGCCCACGGTATTCATTCAAGCGTTAATCCAGCCAAGGAACTTGTTAGAATTTGGCCTATAGCCTGCGACGGCCCCTTCCAAGAGGGGTTATCGATCCTGTATGACATGTTCAGAAATCCGTTACAGATTATTTTGAGTACCCATCGATTAAGCCATGCATAAATTACTGAAGAGCCTTCCTGCCGTCATACTGCTCGTGATATTGGGCTGGTTCGCTCAACCTGCAATAGCAACCAACCTCACCGGGCTAAAGATAATGAAAGAGATGGCTCAAGAGGCAGTGCCCTATGAGAGTGCGATCGCATCTTCCAAACCCACCCTTTTAGAGTTCTACGCAGATTGGTGCTCAGTGTGTCAATCGATGGCTCCCACAATGGCAGACCTCAAGCATCAGTACGGTGACGATCTCAACTTCGTGATGCTCAACGTCGATGATGCTCAATGGCATCAACAAATGGACCAGTATGACGTCACCGGAGTCCCCCAGTTTAGCCTCCTTAACAGTCATCAATCCCTGGTCAAAACACTAGTGGGCAGAATTCCTGGCTCCATCTTGACAGAGGAATTCAAACAACTCTCTTGAGGGTCGCTCATCAAGCCACAAAAAAACACCCCCGCCTTCTTAAGACGAGGATGTTTTCAATCAGTCATGTACGGCTTACAGCGGTGCCATGAAAGTGATTACCACTTCTCAGCAACGTATTGAGCTAAATCAAGAACGCGCTGGCTATAGCCCCACTCATTGTCGTACCAGCAAATGACCTTAATCATGGTGCCACCCATGGTCATCGTTAACGCCGAATCAACGATAGAAGAGGCATCATGTCCCTTGAAGTCGGATGAAACCAAAGGAAGATCACAGACTTCGATAATGCCCTTCATGCCGTTTTGAGATGCGGCCTTGAGCGCAGCATTGACTTCTTCCGCGATCGCAGGCTTCTCAATTTGAGCCACAAAATCACAAACCGATACGTTAGGGGTGGGTACCCGCAGCGCAATACCATTGAGCTTACCCTGTAGCGCTGGGATGACACTTCCTACAGCCGCAGCCGCTCCAGTGGACGTGGGCACAATGTTAACAGCCGCCGCTCGTGCCCGGCGCAGGTCACGGTGGCTGGCATCTAAGATTCGCTGGTCACCGGTATAACTGTGGGTGGTAGTGATCAGACCTTGAACAATCCCAAAGTTCTCGTGGAGAACCTTAGCAACCGGTGCAAGACAGTTGGTCGTACAGCTCGCATTACTGAGAATGGCATCGCTAGGATTATAGTCCGTGTGGTTGACACCGACCACATACATACCCACGCCACCTTTACCTGGAGCCGTAATCAGAACCTTCTTGGCACCTGCCTCAATGTGCTTGGCAGCTCCTTCCTTGGTAACGAAGACGCCTGTCGATTCGATCACCATGTCAATATCCCACTCACCCCAGGGCAAGTTGGAGGGGTTGCGGTCAGAGGTGCATTTGATCACATGACCATTGGCAATAATGGTATCTCCATCAGGGCCGGGCTTAATGTCTGCATTCATCCGCCCCAGCATGGAGTCATAGGTCAGCAGGTGTGAGTTGGTCTTGGGGTCAGAGGTGTCGTTAATGGCAACAACCTCAATATTGCTGTTCTCGCGCAGCAGCCAGCACCGCATGAAATTGCGTCCAATTCGCCCAAACCCGTTGATCGCTACTCTAATCACTGCGTCTATCCTCTACGTAAGTCCTACTGTCAAAAAATCCAACCGATCATGACCGTAATTATCATATCGTAGAAGGCTCCCCAATTCTTAGTCCCATTTTGAAGTTTCAAGACGAGCCAAGGCCTAATCACCCTGAGGATATTCATCCCACAGTAAAGTTGTTTGCCGCAGACTGCTGTATTCCCCATTACCAAGAATCAAATGATCGAGCAGCGGGATGCCAAGCAAATTAGCCCCTGCTAACAACTGGCGCGTCAGCTCCATATCTTCAGGACTCGGCTCCACACTGCCCGAGGGGTGATTATGGGCCACAATCACCCGAGTCGCCCCTTGCCGAATCACTTCGCGAAAGATATCTCGCGGGTGAGCAATGGTTTCAGTGGCCGTGCCAATGCTGATTACATGGGTGCCCAACAGTCTGTGCTTAATATCTAGCAACACCACTGCAAACCGCTCTTGGGTTTGCCACATCAAATCATTGGCGAGGGCTGCTGCAGCGATAGAGGGATCGTCCACAATAGTCAGCTCTGCCGGTCTCGTCTGAAAGACCCGCTTCCCCAATTCGATGGCCGCCAAAATGCTGGTGGCTTTAGCCGGACCAATCCCTTCAATTTGCATCAGTTCAGCCGCATTAATATCGCGCAGAATCGCCAACGGCTCCTGCTGACTCTCGCCAAGCTGATGCAGAATCAGTTGCCCCAAACCCACCGCTGACAGCTTCCCCGCTCCTTGCCCGGTCCCCAGCAAGATTGCCAAAAGCTCGGCTGAGGTTAAGAACTGCGACCCTTGAGTGAGGAGGCGTTCGCGAGGGCGATCGCAACTGGGCAAATCCCGAACTCTAGGGCTGTAGATCATGGTTTATGGGTTCAATTTGGCAAAAAAGCTTCAATCTCAACGTACCCGGATTGACTGAGCGGCATAACATTCTTGGACGGGTAATGGGTAATGGCAAAGTTCTTCTGTCACCTATTACCCCATCTTGAGACTTCAAAAGCGGTCATCGCGTCGTCCGACAATCTCTAAGCCAGCCTCGAATAGCGGTGGCAAGTGCCCCTTCGCTCGTATCGCGGGGCGGGGTGGGCGGGTTCAATTGGGGATAGTTACCGAACATCGTGTACAGCATCGAAAAGCGCCAGCCAGTATCGCTGCGGGTCAAAAATAGCCAGTGGTAGTCCTGCAGGTTCTCGCTCTGCTGATCTTGGTAGCGTCGAGTCAGCGTGGTGAAAAAGACTTGCTGGACCTCTGAAGATTTCGGGCCTGGGGGGACAAGCCCTAAGGGCAGCGGCTCAAAATCAGGAGGGCTAGCGATGAGCATGTAGCGCTGCGGTAACCCTGACCGTGTATAGACGCGGTTGGCATAGCTGGGTAAGACTAGCAGCATCTGTGCAACCAACCCTTTAAAATCGGCAGCACAAGTTTCTGGCCGGGGAGCGAGATCAAGCCGCACCGAAGGATTTGCCTGAGCAGCTTGTATCACTGAAAAACACCACGGACCAATGATCGATAGGAGTAGAGATCGCTGCAGGGACACTCTAACTCTATTCATATAGACACTCTAGGCCGATATTTCGAGGGCTTGGCAAATTTGTCTAAACGCTAATGCGGGGTCTGCTGCAGTGGTGATAGGCCGACCAATGACAAGATAATTTGCGATGAATCACCGATCACCTCAACAGTACCGACAATGGGCGTAGAGGAATGGATCCTCCACGCTAACAAGCATCACGATTTAAACTTCAACCCAAACACTACCGTCCTCAATGCGGGTTGGGAAAACAGCCAGTGCGGTCTCAGATTTGATCTTGCCAAATAACTTACCGACCCCTGGCGGGAACGGGCACCAGTCCTGCACGGCCCCTGTTTTGAGATCAAACACGCTGCGATGAAACGGACAGACGATATTGCCATCCATCACCTTTCCCTTTGCCATCGGTGCCTTGATATGGGGGCAAGAACTTTCTACCGCATAAACCTCACCCTGATGGTTAAGGAATAGCACCTTGCGTTGACCGATTTTGACGACTTGTCTGGCTCCCTCATCAGCGAGTGCTTCCTGTGATAATGCTTTCTCCCAGCCCATGCGTTTTCCTCCTGGCAGTAATTAAGTTTCTAGCCCATACCCCTGCATCCTAAGCGCAAAGATATAGACTGTTCCTTGTATTATTCAGAACTTTGCGACGATTCACCGAGATAGTTGCCATTCTTAAAAGTGTTTGGGGGCAAAAGCACACTCGAACAACACCAGAGGCTATCAAAATCGCCTATTTCCCTCAATTACCCATTACCTATTACCATCCCCCGCCTCAGAAAAAAGTCAGATCCTAACCACCCCCAATCCCCTCGTCAGAACCCTGGCTTTTTGATACGTTAGGGTACGGGGAAAACTTATTTCTGTCACAGTCAACGATAAGAGTCTATGAATGCATCAGCCTCATCAGTGGAACAATCAGATATTGCTGAACTAGAGTCTCAGCTCACCACAGGCTCAGAAAAAATACAGCTTCCGATTTTGTCCCAGCTTCACGCAGCAGGCTCAAGGGGCTGGCAGGTGCTGCAGACTTTTCTCCAAAGCCGCCGCCAAGACCCATCCACTTTTATTGACGGGCGCTGCTACGAGCTGCTGCTCAGTACAGATACCAATGGCCCCCAGACTTTTTTGCAAGAATATTTCCCCACGGGGGTCGTGCCTCTCAACTCTGATGTGGGGGCCGACTATCTCCCGCTTCAGCAACTCTTAGCTCGGCAGCAGTTTGAAGAGGCAGATCGCCTCACCTTGCAAAAGCTCTGTGAACTAGAAGGACCGGCTGCGGTGAAGCGCAAATGGATCTATTTCACGCAGATTGAGCGGTTCCCGATCTCAGATTTACAAACTATGAATCAGCTTTGGCTCAGTTTAGGTCGCAATTGGGATGCCCTTTGGCCCAAAATTGAGTGGAAACAAGATCGCAACTGGACCCGCTATCCCGAGAGCTTTACCTGGGACTTGAGCGCCCCAAGGGGGCATCTGCCGCTCTCAAACCAACTGCGGGGCATCCAGGTCATGAATGCCCTGCTCAACCATCCCGCTTGGACCAGCTAGCGACAGGCCAACGTTTGGTGCCCGAAGAACAGATTCCCAACTCATAAAACAGATTCCCAACTCATAAAATCGATCTTCCTTCGGGCCTCACTTTTTTCTAAAGCGTTTCGTTCCCATCTCAGTTTTCGCTGACCACACGAGGTAGATTACGAGCAGACCGATGAAGAGCAGCGCCTGTAGGATATCTATACGGTTCAACGTTGCGAACATTTTCTCTCTAGAGTTTGATTGAGAATCTCAGGACGTCACATCATGGAAATGAGTAAAATCAATATAGCGGTGTCCGTCTTCAGTATCATAAAAAATATCGATAAAGGCCCGATTCCAAAGAATAGAATCAGCACTGTACAGATGTCGAGCATGGAGAGCCTGAGCAACAGTTTCATCCACGCCCGTTAGCGCCACCAGCAGGACTGATTTTGTCTGTTGCAAAGCCTCTAAGCTTGTCCCCCATAGCGGACTCTGCTCATCAATCGGATGCATGACGGTCCAGGGCAACGTAAAACTAGGGGTATGGTCTCGAATCAGCGGCAGCGTATAGATTCGCCGTAGTGCTGTCCCCTCGGCACTGATTTCATCTCGCATAAAATACATCTGCAGCTTGGCTTCTAGAATTTTGTTGCGTCGTTGATTGGCGGTGCGAACCATCAGCGTTGGGACACCATCGTAGGGGGTGACTACGGCAACATCAGAGAACATGACCCGCACCGTTGGCAGCGAAAAACGAGCAAAGGCTAGCCCTGTGACCAGAGCGACGCCCAAAATGTTGGTTAAGGCTTCAATGGCAACCAAAATGTTGGCATAGGGTGTCACGGGATACATGAACCCATAGCCAATCGCACCAAGGGTTTGCACACTGAAGAAAAAAGCATCCCAAAAGGAGCCGGGGTGAGCATTGGCAATCGCGCCATCGCCGCCGAGCAGATAGGCACAGGCAAACAGCGCATTCAGGGCACAGTACAGGCCCGTAATAATCAAAATAAATCCAGACCAAGGGATGGTGAGGAGGAGATAGTAAGGTTCCTGCCAATGAGACTGCCAGTCATCTAGCCCCTGCACATTGAACTGACCGTTCTCGAAGGGCAACAAAATTCTTGCTGCACCCCGACGAAATCGGATTCGAGACTGATTTCGGGGCTGATGATGTGATCGCAATGCCAGTGACCAAAGATACTGCCTTGGTTATAGCAGGACTCTCTCAAGCAGAGCTAGGCCACATAGGGTGCCGGATCGGTTGGTGTTCCATTGACGCGCACTTCAAAATGGAGGTGTGGGCCGGTTGATAAGCCCGTAGAGCCACTCGCTGCAATGGGTTGCCCCCGTTGAACAGACTGACCTGCGGTTACGTAGAGTTCACTGGCATGACCATAGAGCGTTGTTAAACCGCCCCCATGATCAATAATGACGCAGTTGCCATAGCCACCATTCCAGCCTGCGGTGATCACGGTGCCCGCCTCTGCTGCATAAATAGGGGTACCGGTAGGAACGCCAATATCCATACCCGCATGGAGCCTACCGCGCCCCAAAATAGGGTGGACACGGTAGCCAAAGCCGCTGGTAATAGGGCCACTGGCGGGCATCTGAAATTGTCCGCTCCCTGGCGGGGGAGGTGGGCCGGGGATGCCTGGAACGCCAGGAATACTGAGACGCTGCCGCAGCATGACAGCAATTCGTTCTGAGTCCTGAGAGAGCTGTAGTTCAGCAGCCTCTAGTGCCTCACGATCAGTTTGCAGGCGGGTGACGAGTTCACCTTGAACCCTTGCTTCTGCCTGAAAGTCTGCCTTTTGGCCCAGAAGCTGACTGGAGATCAGGGCAATTTGATTTTTCTGGATCTCAACCTGAAGTTTTTGATCATTGAGGCGATCGCGTTCGGTCTTCAGTGAAACCAGCGCGACGCTATCCGATTGGTATACCATCTTGAGCTGGCGGCGACGCTCTAGCAACTGCTCAAGGGTATTGCTTTGCAGCAGAGTTGCCCAGGTGTTTGTATTGCGCTGACGCTGTAAAAAACGCAGACGGGCTGAGGTATTGCCCTGTTTGACTTCATAGCTGGCTTGGGCCTGGGTGAAATCTGTTTCTAGTTTGGCGAGCTGTGTCTGGGCCTCTGTCAGTTTCGTTTCATTTTCTTGAATTTGAGCATCAGTGGCTTTCAGGTTACGCTGCACCCCTTGAAGGTTCTCTCGGGCAAGACCTTCCTGCTGCTGCACCTGCCGCCGTTGCTGGGTAATCGCTTCTCGCTGCTGCTCCACTGTTTGCTGCCGCTGTTGCAGATCACCAGCATTTTGGGCCTGTACCATGGGGGAGCTGTGCAACAGCAAGGTTGCCAGCAGGGTCATGCAAAAGAGTGCCAGCAGACCTTTGGGAGTCCAGCCTCGTTGCAGCGCAGGTACTTGAAATCGGAACCGTCGGAATCTAGGCATTGCAGCGTAATGACATCAAAATAGAGTTGAAGGCTTACCTGATGGGAATCGCTTCAGGCCATGACCGTTAACGACTCATATAGTTTCACAGTTTACCCTCTTCAACAGGGGACTCACTGCTTTCTCTAACGTACCCCGTTCTCGATCTAGGGAAGCAGTTTGAAGCGCGGCAGCTTTCTCGCTATGATTGCGGTTCCTGGCACGGCATAAAAAATAGATGACCGCTACTCTCATTCCTGTTCCGCTGCCTCAGCAGGCTTATGCTGTTGCGATCGCATCTCCCCTCACTGACATCGGGCGGCTGCTCACTGACCCCCAGATTCAATCTAAAAAGCTGGGCCAAAAAATCCTAGTGGTCTCCAACCCTCAAATTTGGAAACACTACGGCCAAACGGTGATGGATTCTCTGACCAAAGCTGGATTTACCGTCAACCACTGTATTTTGCCTGCCGGTGAACGGTATAAAACCCCCAAGTCAGTGCAAAAAATCTATGACTACGCCCTGGCCCAACGTCTAGAGCGCTCTTCAACGATGGTGGCTCTCGGCGGCGGTGTCATTGGTGACATGACCGGCTTTGCGGCGGCAACTTGGCTACGGGGCATCAATGTGGTCCAAATCCCCACCAGTCTGCTGGCGATGGTAGATGCGGCCATCGGCGGCAAGACGGGCGTTAATCACCCCCAAGGGAAAAACCTAATCGGAGCCTTTCACCAACCTCGATTCGTGCTCGTGGACCCGACGACGCTGGCAACGTTACCAGCCCGTGAATTTCGCGCTGGCATGGCAGAGGTGATTAAGTATGGCGTGATTTGGGATAAAGGACTGTTCATCGATTTAGAGCGTGCGCCCCGTCTCGACCAGCGCCGATACTTGTCCCCTGAACTGCTCACGAAAATTTTGCAGCAGTCCTGTCAGGCCAAGGCAGAGGTGATCAGCCAAGATGAAAAAGAAGGAGGACTTCGAGCGATTCTCAACTACGGCCACACCATTGGTCATGCCATAGAGAGTCTCACCCATTACCGTACCTTTAAGCATGGCGAGGCAGTAGCTTTGGGTATGATTGCTGCCGGTCAGATTGCAGTAGACCTTGATCTATGGTCGGCAGATGAGATGGCCCGACAGCAGCAGTTGATTGTTAAATCAGGGCTACCCACGCAGCTTCCCGCAGATTTCCCGATCTCAAAAGTGGCAGATCTATTGCTCACCGACAAGAAAGTCAAAGATGGTCGGGTCCGCTTTATTTTGCCCACAAAAATTGGAGTCGTGACCATTACCGATCAGGTGCCAGAAAGTGCGATCTCAACCGCCCTCGAACCAATGCTGCCTCGCTCTTAATCAGCCGTCTGCAGGTTAGGGTCTTGCTGAAGAAACGCCAACAGCTCTCGATTCACAATGCGTGGGGCTTCCTGCTGAATCCAATGACCACACTCAGGAATGAACTTGAGCCGGAACGGAGCCTGAATCAACCGCTCAAATCCCATGGCTAAATTAGGGCTGAGAACTGTATCGTCTTCGCCCCACAGCACCAACGTCGGGATATTGATGGGTAAAGGTAGGCGATCTCGAGATAGAAGCGCTTCAGGGGCAAGAAGCTGTCGATAATGGTTAATGGCCGAGGACAAAGCGCCTGTTTTTTCCAGCGCGGCCTGATAAATTTTTAGGGTTTCAGTCGAAAACGGTGTCTTCCGAATCGCCTGTTTTTGAAACCAATTTTGCAAGAATTGCTGGAGGTTGTTTTTAATCAACCATTCTGGCACCCCTGGCACCTGAAACGCCAGCATATACCAGCTCCGTCGAAGCTGATCGAGATTACTCGACAGATCTCGGAATAGCCGTTGCGGGTGGGGCGCATTTAAAAGAGCCAACCGCTGCAAATACTGCGGAAATTTCTGAGCAAGATTCCAGGCAATCATACCGCCACAATCGTGGCCGACAATGTGGGCACACTTATACCCCAGATTCTCAATGAGACCGACAATATCTTGGCTGAGGGTATCAATATCGTATCCCTGCTCTGGCTTATCTGAATCGTTGTAGCCCCTTAAATCAGGAACAACAACCTTGAAATGCCGAGCCAGCTCCGGCAATTGATACCGCCACGAATACCAAAACTCAGGGAATCCGTGGAGTAGGATAACCAAATCGCCTTCACCCTGAGTGACATAGTGGAGACGAATCTTGTTGGTTTGTATAAATTGATGCTGCCAAGACTGAGAAGATTGGACCATAGTGAAGGAGTGCGATGCCCTTTCGCGCACAAAGGCTCGGTCGCCTATTCACAACGACCCAACAGTATAAAGAAAACAAATTTCCTTGTTTTGGTATTCAGCGTAACACTCGCGTTTAGCCAACGCCAGCCAACGGATCAAAATTCGTGGCCGACCTTAGCGCTTAAGCGTCAGTGCAGCAGGCTGCTTCTCTTTGAGCAGATTAGCTAGATCTTGAAGCTGACAAATCGCTTCGGCCCCTTCTAGCTTCATTAGCTCTCGATCATCCCGCATTTCAGTCCAAGTAATCCCATAGTCTGAAACCAAAAAACGAATGAGGTGGTCTTCGCCTAGGCTAACCATAAAAGAGGCACTATCCATCTGTCCGCCACAGGTATAGCAAGAGGCCAAATACCCACGCCGCTCTAGCACAATGGCTAAAGCCTGTAGATCCATGACTAAATCCCGAACAAATTGACGATGCTGGTCTGCTAACCGAATGAACACGGGTATCCTCCCAAGTCTTTCAACTCGTATTGTAACGACTTTAGATATATTGAGCGTTTGCCGTGCTGGTTCCGACTCATCGTTGAAAAGGAAACGGTCGTAAAAAAGGATTAATCTACGCTAATAAAAATTCAAAACTGCAACCAAAGTAGTGGAATACCTTCAATAACAGCGTATCCTGCGACACAATCTTAAAATTAACACGATAGAAGCCCATAGAGAACTCAGAGCGTTCAGAGC
>JBAUJD010000037.1:0-4479 GCA_049683515.1 Thermosynechococcaceae cyanobacterium
GGGCCATTTACCCTGACGGTAGACACCTCTGAAGCCTTCGACGTAGAAGGTAAAGGAGGCAATGATAGCTTCACCGTGGGTGATCTCGCCAATACAGCCGTCAGACAGGTGAACTTCTCTGGCGGCAACGGTAACGATACTCTAGACGCCAGTGGTAGCAGTACTCCCATCAATGCAGATGGCGGCAACGGCAACGATTCCCTGACGGGCAGTAGTGCCAGTGACACCCTTAACGGGGGCAACGGCAACGACTTCATTCAGGGTGAAAAAGGTAATGACACCATGATTGGTGGTGCAGGCAATGATACCCTTGCCTGGGATGACGGCGATGGGAGCGATCGCATTAGCGGTGGTCTAGGGTATGACGTGGTTGAAGTTGATGGCGCTGTCGCTGCCGGAGATGAATTTGTCCTTAAACAGCAAGGCACCCAGGCCATCTTTGATCGGGTGAATCTGGGGCCGTTTAAGCTAACGATTGATAGCTCTGAAGCCTTCGACGTAGAAGGTAAAGGAGGCAATGATAGCTTCACAGTGGGTGATCTTGCCCATACCGCCGTCAGGCAGGTGAACTTTTCTGGTGGCAACGGTAACGATACTCTAGACGCCAGCGGGAGCAGTACTCCCATCAATGCAGATGGCGGCAACGGCAACGATTCCCTGACGGGTAGTAGCGCCAATGACACCCTCAACGGCGGCAACGGCAACGATTTCATTCAGGGTGAAAAAGGTGACGACCGAATGATCGGGGGCAACGGCAACGATCTGCTGGTTTGGGACGACGGGGATGGGAGCGATCGCATCAGCGGCGGTCAAGGCCAAGATACGGTCGGTGTAAAAGGTTCCGTGAGCCAGGGCGATGAATTTACTCTCAACCAAAAGGGCAGCCAAGCCATCTTTGATCGGGTGAATCTTGGCCCTTTCAAGCTCACTGTAGACACATCTGAAACCTTTGCAGTCCAAGGTGACGTGGGTAACGATAGCTTCGATGTCAATAACTTATCCAATACGGCTGTGACGTTAGTGCAGTTCTCGGGGGGACAAGGTAACGATCTCCTCAACGGCCTTGATACTCATACTTCGCTCTTTGGAAATGGTGATAGCGGCAATGATACGTTGCTTGGTGGTAGTGCCAATGACACCTTGATCGGCGGCGCAGGTAATGATGATCTTAATGGTCTAGGCGGCAATGACACCCTCACAGGGGGAGCAGGAGCCGATGGATTTGCGTTTGGAGGAGCACCTTTCTCTAGCAACCTAGGCATTGATACGATTACGGACTTCAACGCTGCTCAGGGCGATCGCATCATTCTCGATCAGACCACCTTTGGTCCGCTTACGGCGACTGATATTCAAATCGTTGCCAGTGATGCAGCAGCGGCCCTAAGCACAGGACTCATTACCTATAGCCAGGGAACGGGCAATTTGTTCTTTAACCAGAATGGAGCCGGTGCAGGTCTGGGAACGGGCGATCAGTTTGCGGCGCTTACCGGCGCTCCGACCTTAGTGGCTCAGGACTTTACGATTGTTCCTAGCTTGATGGTTTAAGTCTCACTGAAGACAAGCGATTGAGGTTCTTTTTTTGAGGATTGAGGTAAATCTGCCCACAATTCATCGGAGGGAACCCATCCAAACAATCGCGTTATTAGGTCTGCGATCGCAGTTTCATGAATAATTCGAGAAATGAGCGATCGCAGATATTCTTCCAAATTCATATACATTAACTAGGCTCTCTTCCCAAAAGAAAAAATCTAACCTAAAAACATTATCTATCATGAAAGATATTCTAGAACTTATACAAAATCAAAAGCATTCCTATGCCCAACTACCTTTATTTACATTCATGAAAGACAGGAGCATAGATCCCAGAAAAAGGTTAGCATTTGCACCCTGCATGGCACATTTTATTATGAGTTTCTCCGATTTAAATAAATATATATGGAGACAAGAAGACACGACAGATGTACATCAGATTTTGGTCAACAATCATACCTATGAAGACGATCATCATTGGCCTTGGTTTTTGACAGATCTACAGAAACTAGAATTCAACAGAAAGATGAGTTTTACTGAATCATTACGGTTCCTCTGGAGTGATGATATCAAAATTACTCGACAGCTTTCATATCAGCTTGCTGCCTATACACAGCAAGCAACGCCTCTGCAAAAAATCGCAATGATCGAAGCGATTGAGGCTACGGGAAATGTTCTATTTGAACATACTAACCAGGTTGTTTCAGAACTGCAAATAGTTTCTGCACAAGACTATCAATACTTTGGAGAATTTCATCTTCAGCTAGAAACCGGGCATACTTGCGGTGGATTAAGTTTTGAGCAAGGAATTGAAGAAATTATTCTTGAGCTAAGTGAATTTGAACATGCAATAATACTTATTCAAAATGTATTCAATATTTTCACAAACTGGACTGAAGAGTTGCTTAGATTTGCAAAATCACAGTCTAATTCTAAAAGTGATGAGCTAGATCTTCCTGAGTCCTCTTTCAAGGAAAAAGAATACAAGCCAGAACTAGCTTTCAAGACTTATCGGTAAGGCATAGGCTATAAGATGCAGCGGTTTTCATATAGGTAGAGGGCAGTTTTTCAATCTCCTATCACTTTGGAAATAAATGCTGAAGCAACAGTCCCAGATGGGTGCTCCCTAGATACTTGGAAGCCGCTTTAAATAAGCAAGTTAGATTGATGAAGGAGAGTAAGAAAATGTGATATTCATTTTGTCTGATTAAATAGTTAACGCTTTTATACTTATCAATATATTTACTGGAAAATACTTATCATGTATCCATTCAATATTTGTTCTGCTACATTAGGACAGTTCCCTTTCGAGGACGTTATTAATATTGCAGCTCAATCTGACCTAAAAGGAATTGAACTAAAAGTTCATCCCAATGGGCATAAATCTATTGATGAAATAGAGGAACAAGGCGCGTTCTTGCGTAAACAATTAGAACTAAGTCATTTAGAAATTCCTGTTCTGAACAGCTATGTTGCTGCAGAAGATTTTGACTCAGTTGATCGGCTAATAGAATGTGCCCACCAACTGGGCGCACAAAAAATTCGGTTGGTGTTGCCAAAAACGTTAGGAAGCTCAGCATATTTACAGGCTGCTCCCACCACTATTATTCCGTCCTATAAACTCGATCTGCATCCCATCCAAGTGTTTTCTCACTTGAGAGGCATTTTAGGAAAGCTTGAGAAAAAAGCGCGTCAATCTGGTATCTCATTTTTATTTGAGCTGCACTGGGGCACGATTATGAGCAGTTTTAGTGCCGCATATCTGTTGCTTAAAGATTTCGATCCTAATGATATCGCCGTTACCTTTGACCCGGCCAACATGATTATTGAGGGCAAAGAGGATTGGGAGTATGGGATAGCATTATTGTCTTCTTATATCCAGAATGTTCACGTCAAAAATGCAGTTTGGCATAGCATCCATGACAAAGCATATTGGCATTGGTCTTCAATCCAAGATGGGTATTTAAATTGGCCTGAAATCATCAGTATTCTGACTAGACATGAATATCATGGAGATTATGCCATTGAGGATTTTTTGCTAAACACCCAGCATCAAGCTCAAGTGGTGTGTGAATTGCAAAAGTCTCTTAGTTATTTTATGGAGATTTACAATGATTTTGGATCTTCACAAATTTATGTCAATCATCAACCTGAATTACAAGCGTTGGCAAGTTAGATAGGGGAACATCCCAAGCCGATAAGGAGAGCGGTAATCAGCATGAAGCTATCTTTTCTGCATGAACCCTTCACTTTTGCGGGTTTTACCGTGATGATTGGGCTGGCAACTCTATTTCCTCATCACCGGATAACAACGCTTGCCCAATCGTCCTCTGCTGTGGCGATCTCTGATTTGCCTAACACCAGAGAAGAAACTGCGCCACTGGCTATTGCACCAGCGATCGCACCTGAGCAACTCTGCAAAGCCATCCCTTCTAGCCGTTTATTTGCCAGAACAGAACTCTTTTTTGGCTTGAGTAAACAGGATAATTCTGAGATCAGTGAGGTGGAGTTTCAACATTTTTTAGCGCAAGAAGTAACACCCCGCTTCCCAGATGGTTTGACACTGCTCACGGGGCGGGGTCAGTTCAAAAACTCAAGCGGTCTGATTATCAAAGAACCGACCCAGCTTTTGATATTGCTCTATCCCTTTGAACAATTCAGCAACAATAGCCAGGAAATTCAAGAAATTCGTAACGCATATAAAACAATTTTTCAACAGGAATCGGTTTTACGAACGGATGAATTTTCTTGTATTTCTTTCTAAGAAGACGTCGTTGCAATAGCTACAGTTGATCTCAACTTTTTCATCAACGTCTTTATCGAAATTTTCCCAATCATCAATGCCATACTTCAGGGTTTTCACCAACCACGACTATTTATAGAGATTCAATAACCATGATTCACCACATTTCAATTGCGGCTCATCACCCACACCATGTTAGCCAAGTG
>JBAUJD010000038.1:0-7809 GCA_049683515.1 Thermosynechococcaceae cyanobacterium
GCAGCGAGTGCTGATGCCGGAATTACTGTGCCGAGGGTGAGAAGTGCGATCGCAACTGCAACAAAAAATTGGCGAATCATCTTAGTTTTGGCTCCTAGGGTTAAATCGAAAGAAAACATAGACTTAAACAGGGGTAATTAATCGGCAGAGGCATCTGAAGATTCAGGGACAGGTGCCGCCGTCTTTTGAAGCCCTAATCCCTGCAGCCAGAGTGCGACGGTGTCTGCAATCTGCTGCCGCTGAACGACCAGATAGACACTGACTAGCGTCAGGCTAACCCCGAACCACTGAAAATGAGTTAACTGCTCACTTAAAAAGAAGCTGCTGAACAGCAGCGCAAATACAGGCGTTAAAAAGATCAACGCACTGACGCTGGTCATGTTTCCATTCGCCGCTAGATAAAAAAACATCCCGTAGGTTAAAGCCGTACCGAAGACAGTGGCGTAGATCAGACCCGCCCAATCCCCAATCAGCAGGTTCGCAACGGGGTAAGGTTCCCACAAACCTGACATGACCGCTAGCGGGATGCCGCCTAAGATCATGTGCCAGCCCGTCGCTACAAGGGGATCTGCATGTTGCTTCACATAACCAACGATGATGGTACCCGCCGACATGGACAGCGCAGCCAGCAACATCAGAAATTCACCACTCTGCAGCAGATTCCCAACGTCAAAGCTTCCGCCTTGGGCGCTCTGAAGCCAGCTTTCTAAAGGCACACCGTTCTCTAGCAAACTATCAATCCATGCTTCAGGCAAGCCGCAAAAGCTAATGCCAATGATGCCGATCATCAAACCCAGCCATCCCCATAGCCCAATTAGGTTGCCGAACAGAATTCGAGCTAGAACAGCCACCACGAGCGGTTGAGCATCAATCAATACGGCTCCCAAACCGGCACCCGTATTCACCAGTCCAGTGGTTAAAAGCCCCTGAAACATGGCTCCATCGACGATCGCAAACAAACTAATCCAAAGCCAAGCTTTCCAGGTTTTAGGCTGGGGTAACTTGAAGATTGCCGCTACGATCAGCGTCAAAGCACCGGCAGGGAGTAAACGAAAGGCGGCTAAAAAGAGCGGTGAGGTATGGGGCAGAATGTATTTCATCGCCACCATTGCCGTCCCTAAAAAGAAGAAGGGAGCGACTAGAAAAATTGGAGATTTTGCCAGATCAGGTTTTTGAAGCTGCATGGGCTTGTAGGAGTGAATTTTTTGAGCAGATTAGCCAAACCGGAGAGTGGTAAACGCAAATCTGGCAATGAAGACAAAGGCCAACACCCAGGTAATTACCGGGACTTCGCTGGCCCGTCCGCTCACCGCCTTGGTAAAGGGATAGAAGATCAGACCCGCCGATAGACCGGCGGCAATAGAAAAGCCCAGTGGAATAAAAAAGATGGTGACAAAGGCCGGAATCGCTTCTGTCAAATCACCCCAGCGAATGTTGCCAATGTTGGACATCATCAGTACGCCCACAATTAACAGAGCCGGGGCCGTTGCAAAGGCCGGAATGGCTTCAAAGATAGGTACAAATAAAAGCGCAATCAAAAACATGATCGCGGCGACCACGGCAGTCAGTCCCGTGCGCCCTCCTTCGGCTACCCCAGAAGCTGATTCGGCAAAGGTGGTAACGGTGGAGGTGCCCATGAGTGCGCCAGCCGTGGTTGCAATAGCATCTGCAGAAAGCGCCTGATTGGCCCGAGGCAGCTCCCCTTTGTCATCAATGTAGCCCGCCTGGGTGCCGACCCCCATTAGCGTGCCAATGGTATCGAACATATCGACGAATAGAAACACGAGGAGAACGGCCAGAAAGTCAATGATGTTGCTGCCGTTGATACCGCCCAAGCCGACAAACGCCTGACCGAACAAATTAGACGGGAACGCAGGGATCTCCATAATTCCTGTCGGAGCCTTGGCGACCCCCAACACCCAGCCCAAAATCGCCGTACCGCCAATGCCCCACAGCAGCGCCCCTTTAATCCGCCGAATCATGAACATCGCCGAGATAAAAATACCGAAGGTGGCGAGTAAAGTGGCTGGCTCCCGAAAGCTGCCAAAGGTTGTTTTCGTCACCTCATTGGCGACAATTAGCCCCGCCCCACCCGTTGCAGTCGCTCCACTGAGGCCAATGTAGGCCAAGAATAGTCCAATCCCCACCGTTGTCGAGGTTTTAATACAGGCAGGGACAGCGGCAATCAGGTGACGGCGAATATCGGTGACGGTTAAGGCAACGAAGATTAAGCCTTCAATCAAGACACAGGCCAACGCCACTCGCCATTCAATCCCCAGCCCCAAGACAACCGAGTAAGCAAAAAAGGCATTGGTGCCCATGCCGGGAGCCAACACAAACGGATACTTGGCGTAGAGACCCATGACCAGAGTTCCGATGGCGGCAGTCAATCCAGTGACCACCACCAATTCTCGAAACAGGTCGCCCGACTCGGTTAAAAATACTGCATCTGACATGATCAGCGGATGGACCACCAAGATGTAGGCCATCGTCATGAAGGTGGTTAACCCAGCCAAAATCTCGGTGCGGAAGTTGGTTTGATAATGCTCGAAGTCAAAATATTGTGCGATCGCACCTTGCCACCCAGAATAAGATGGAGGCGACATCTTAGGCGGCTTTTGCCCCAGCTCTACATCACTCAAACTCATGAAGACTCCTCCAGAGAACGACATTGCCCTAAACCCACATAGAACCTAGAGATCTAAACAGACTCAGCAGATACCACTTGAATACACTGCATTACAGCCGCTTTATCTCTGCACCCTTTCTCGCTAGGGCTAGGATGAAATTTACAGACGCAAGATATATTTTCATTCTGCATACTGTATACAGATCCGCCGTAATGAATTGTGTTGAACGCTACAGTCTATGGCTGGGCCGCATCACTGTTGTTAGCTAGCCTGAGTTCTGGATAAGCTGAAAGTCTGATTCACTCATTGGCTGTAATCCCGATGCTCTCGTAGAAGAGCCTGGAAAACGTCCTTAACGAGAACTGACATTAGCTAGCTTGATTGAGCCTGGAAAAAGCGATTAACAATCTCATTGAGCAGATTGTGGGGATCTGAGTCAGTAGCGGATGCCATTTGCCTCAGTTTAGAAATGTTATCAGACGACAAACGAAGGGGAGCAAACCGTTCAGGGAAAGCCCAACTGCATATCCTGCACTCTAGTTGGCATCCACGACAGGATGTACTTTTGAAGTTATTGCACTCATCACAAAGAGGTTGCCAATTATTGACTTCATTACCTCCACCTCTGATACGTGGAATTTTGTGATCCTGCTGAAACCGGACTTCTGGCTCTGCTCGGCTACATACGGGACATCTCTGCTGATAATTTTCAACAATTTGCTGCCAATCTGTGTCAGATAGTTTAATGCGTGGAACTCTTTTTTGGCTTAATGACAAACTGACCAGTTGATATGTTTTACCCTCTCGGCCAATGCCAGTAACACCTTCTTCTCCCTGTAGCTCTCTTAAACGTACGTGCCCAAACTGGAGGACATCAAGGAGGCCATTCTGACCGACCAATACTCTGTGGCGAGAAACTTGACATGGACAGAGTGGGAGAGGCTTATGGGGTTTCCTCCCGGATGGACGGTCGTCGAGGGAGACTCCTTGGTAATGCCATCGTCCCCACAGTCAGCGAATGGATTGGAAAACGAATCATAGAAATTGAAGCAATGTCTAATACTCGCTAATCCATACGGTTTTATATTCACAGAAGGCTGGTGGTGGATAACTGGTCAAATCATATTCGTCAACGGTGGCGATACAACCCGTTGAGAATTAAATCATCGAGCGCAACCGACTCAGATATCATCTGACTGTTAATGTGTGGTTGGCAAATCCTATGGCTCCAGACTATTTTCGCCCCATGAGACCGCGCGATCTGAGCGAGGCTCACCGAGCGGCAACCCCTCTAGAACTGCTGTTTGATTTGGTGACCGTCATTGCGATCGCAGCGGCAGCAACCGGCCTGCATCACGCCATTGCCGAAGGGCATTTTGTGGATGGCATCCTTCGGTTTGCAACAGCCTTCTTTGGCATCTGGTGGGCGTGGATGAACTACACCTGGTTCGCCTCGGCCTACGATAACGACGATGCTCTATTCCGTTTATTAACGATGGTGATTATGGGTGGCGCACTCACTATCGCAGCAGGCATTGAGCCATTTTTTGAATCAACCAGCCTCACTTTCATTGTGATTGGGTATGTGGTGATGCGCCTCGCCATGGTGATCCTTTGGTTCCGAGCCGCCCTACATGACCCGGCCCGTCGCAGAACCGCGCTCTGGTATGCAGTAGGAATTATGCTGGCCCAGGTCTACTGGGTCGTGCTGCTTTTCAATCAGTCTCTGTTTGGAACCTTTTTCTATGGCCTGTTTGCGCTCGGAGCCATCCTTGAGCTGGCAGTCCCCGCCCTCGCTGAGAAGAATGGCCCTACCCCGTGGCATCGACATCACATCATTGAGCGATACGGGCTGCTGACGATTATTGTGTTGGGCGAGACCCTGTTGTCTAGCTCCATGGCGCTTGAACAGGTCTCAGATGATTTCAACGGTCGTCTAGTTGCGATCGCGCTTGAGGCATTGGTGATCGTGTTTGCAATGTGGTGGCTATACTTCTCGCCAGAGGAGCATCTGCAAACAAATAACCTGCAGAGAGCGTTGACCTGGGGCTATGGACACATTCTCATTTTTGCGACAGGGGCCGCGACTGGAGCAGGCTTTGCAGTGCTGGTTGATGTGGTCACAGATCATGCAGAGGTCGGGCAACTGGTGGGGAATTATGCGATCTCGATTCCGGTTGCGCTGTATCTGATGGGTCTATGGTTTGTGCGCGATCGGTTCGTATTCAAAGGTGCGGCACGATATATCCTCCCGATATTTGCTGCCCTGATTTTGGTCGTACCGCCTTTACTCGCCCTTGAAGGAGTGGCGGCCCTGATGGTGTTGTGTGTATTCGTGCGAGATTATGTTGCTAGCAAAGAAGATCCGTCTCTGGCTGAACCTGTTCAAGAACTTTAGGCCAAGGGCAGCGTAAGCTAGCACTGTCTTGTCTTGAAAAGCAGAACAAGATATTGCTGCATTCTGATTTTTACTCAATAGACCTGTTACTGCTGGAAAGGGTTGGGGGTTGTCTTATTGAGAGAAGGCCGTAATTGTTTCACTAAACAGTACTCAACGTAACCCATGAGGTGAATGGGTAAAAACGTAAACTGGATCGTTGCATCTTTGCAGATGGAGAATATCTCTAGCGTTTTATGGTGACTCCTCCAGCGCTGCTTGAAGTTCGAAGCCTTGCCAATATAGATGACTTGACCGTCACAGTCTCGCACCTTATAGATACCCGACGCCTCTGGGAATTGCTGATAATCAGATAGTTGCAGTATCACGTGCCCGTCCTCTGCCATCTTCATCCGCTTCAGCTACTCCGAGGGCAGCATCGATCAAGTCGTAATCAATCTCAGCCGTCGAAATATCTGACCACTCTTTCTCAATCTCAGATAAGCCCATACCCACTAGCCGCCCCATTGTCATATGGGCAACGCGGGCCTGTTCTTCTTGGCGGTCTAGGTCAGAGATCGTCAAGTCGTCTTGAAGACAAGTTAGTACCTTTTTCCAGTTCGCCTTGAACCGGAAATCAAGCTTTAGAAACTCTGCTGAGAAATTCTTCAATTCTACCGTCGAGCTAATCCCGCAACGTCGATAAACCTCAGTTTTGAGGTCAGCCATTTTCCCTGTAGCTAACAGCTCAGAGTAGTCGGGATGCAGTGGTAAAGCATTGCTCATAGTTTTACTAACAGATAGCCTTAACAGGTAAATTTGAAGAGACGCATATTGCTACACATCGTTCATTGCCTGCATCAAAGCTTGTACGAAATTTTTCGGGTTGTTGAGGAGCGCTTGAGAAGGCTTAAGATTTCTGAAGATTCCCAATCTGTAAGCTTTTGCCACATCTTCACGGTTTTGTTGTGACCGCGTTGAGCGAATAATTGTTCAACTTTATCAATGGTGCTGGGGGCTGCATCCTCTATCTTAAGCAGTTCCAGCACTAGAACTTTCTGAGTTCGATAGTTATCGTTGTGATTCTGAAAACTCGTTATCCGGTAGGCGGCCTTTGAAACAAACGTCATCAAATCTTTCGCCCTGTTAACCCCAGCCTTCTGGACTAACTGCCGGATCAAGTTCTGGTTTGTGCTGGCTAGCTTTTGCTGGCGATTGAATTCATTTCGGAAGTAAGCGATTACTACTTCAGCGGCAGTCTGCTTGCACCAGAGGAGCTGGCGATTGCTGATGCCGCCTGTTTCTTCGCGCTCGATACGCTTCCAAACTTCGTCATAGTTAGTGAGCGAATGGCGATAGTGATCGAACAACTCTGTTCCCGTGGCCTCTTCAAAATCCAGGAGGGTGTAGTTCCCATTGGATTCCTTCTTGAAAATTTCGGTCAGAACTTCGATGGCTTCTCGGGGTGGTTCTCCTGCCTTGGCCTGTGGCTGCAGAATTAGAATGCTGCGAATCTTGGAAATACTGTATCTGACTAGCTGAGGTCTTTCGGTTGCAAGTGCCATTGCTTATGCCGTGTAAACTGAAGAGTTCTCTCTGATGTAGTGTTCTCAGTGGTTCTATACACTACCAAACTGATTTCAGTATACCCAAGAGCAATAGATATCTAAATGCTTAGAGCAACGCAGTAATCTTCAAAGCATCCCAGTACAAACCTCAGCAGCGACGGTTCAACTTACAGAGAGTAAGCTTTTGCGGTGTTTACCATCTACAAATGGCGCGACAAGAATTCCCGATACAATATCAGTAGATGTTTCCCCTCATGCCATTTTTATGGACTACCAGCACATCATCACAATCGAGCCTGGAAAGCGCAGTGGCAAACCGTGTATTCGAGGAATGCGGATTACAGTCTACGACGTTTTAGAGTACCTAGCCGGTGGTATGACCGAAGCAGAAATTCTAGAAGATTTTTCTGAACTGACTTCAGAAGACCTCAAAGCCTGTCTTGCCTTCGCGGCAGATCGCGAGAAAAAGCTATTTGTAGCATCGCCGTGAAGCTGCTGGGAAGGAGCGAGACGGAAAGTGTCTTGGTGCTGTGTTAGTCTCATGCTCCCAACAAACCCTACGACTGGTCATAAACCTTATCAAGCCAATCTCGCTGCTCTTCACTGGGCGGCAGATAAGGATAAAGTCCGGCCTTGGCGCTGTAAGAATGCTTAGATGAGCCACTCTTACCTTGAGAGGTGATGGTTGATCGCTGCACCATAAAGCCAGTCACGTTTGTCCAGAGGGTCTGAAGTGCCTGCCGTAGCGTCTTCCCCTGTCTGTTACGAGACTGAGTATGGTTCGGATGATGCTGATTGTTCATTGTCTGTACCGGAAGTCAAAACTGTATATTTTGATACCATTGTACCCGCCGCATTCAGTTCGCATAGGTGCGGATATCCAGAATTCGTGACTTCTTTTTGATCGAGACTGACTAAATGGCTCCTGCAGTCACTCAATGACTTCAGCAGCAGAGGGTTTACCCAGTTCGCTCCTGTGCTAAATCAGTGGCTTGGGATAGATTAGCATTACTATTGCCCCAGCTCTGTATACGGTATACACTACAAACTCAACGGTAGTCAGGGCCACTGTCCGGCCTGGCTCAATCTGGATATATTGCTGTTTAGACAATACCTTCGCCAACAGATGAAGTGAGAGTTGGCTGTTAGTCAAGAGGGCTTTAGAGGGATACTAAGAATTACTCCTAATCCAGTCCCTCTAAAGCCCATGTATGACATCTTACAACTGCTGGAG
>JBAUJD010000039.1:0-2460 GCA_049683515.1 Thermosynechococcaceae cyanobacterium
GAAGAATAGGGCTTTAAGTCCCCCACAAGTGGGGGATTTAGGGGGCGAATGCAGGACATTTATTTGGGAAGACTAAACTCTAGATACCAGCATAGGGCGATTTCATGATATTTATGCAAAATAAAGGGCGACTGACAAGCTGGAAAGATAATCGGGGTTTTGGATTCATCAAACCCGACAATGGTGGCAAAGACGTTTTCTTGCATATCAGTGTGCTGCAGCAAGCCGGTCGCCGCCCAAAAGTCGGAGATGTGATTTTATACGAGCATGTGACTGAATCTAACGGGAAAGTGCGTGCTGCTAGAGCCTCTATTCAAGGAGTTGCACCCCAATCTTTGGGAATGAAGCGGAAACCGAAAAGACGAGGCCTACTTAAATCCTTGGCTGGTGTTGGGTTTCTGGCTACGATGGCAATTTTTAGAATGGAGTTTGGTCCTAGTTCTTTTCCCTCTCCGAGCAGAGCGATAATCCAGCCAGGATGCACGATCAAAGGAAATATTTCGCACGATACAGGTAATAAAATGTATCATCTGCAAGGAATGGAAGATTACAAGTCAACCGTGATTGATCCAGGCAAAGGAGAACGTTGGTTTTGTGATGAAGCAGATGCGATCGCAAAGGGTTGGAAAAAAGCACCGAGATAGCCACAAACCACATCACTCTAAAGCTGGTCAAGATCTTCCCCCAACGCTCTCAGTCGAGCTGCAAGGCGCTCTGCTCGCTATCGTTCGGCTTCTGGTCTTCGTTATCCACGGACGTATCGTCTGAGCAAGGCAAGTCTTGGGTAGAAGGCAAGCTGCGTTTGAGGTTGGGAGAAATCATCGCTGCACCTATCGTTGTGCCACCTCAATTATAGAGAAATAGAGCGCCACAGACGTTCACGAAATGGCTGCAGAGCCGTATCCAGCGCTGGACTGTAAAACGGAGAGGGAAATAGTCCTGGCAAAAATTCAGCCACAACAGCATTCTCGACCACCGGGAAAAAGTCAGCGGGGGCAGGCCCGTCAATGTGGCGACTGAGCACCCCAAATCCAGCCCGAACGCGGGGGGATTGTCGCACTGGGGCATTCTGTTTCACCCACTGATCAAAGGATTGAGAGCGGTCCATCCCCGTTTGAATGGCCTGGACCTCCTGGGGATTCGGCGGGGACTGATTGGCCTGCAAAAGTGCTTTCTCAATCCACTGGGTGCGCTGCTGAGGCTCTAGCCAAGCCTTTAGGATGGGAACATCGGTGGAAATAGCCTTGTTCTTGGCGATCGCTAAAATAGCTTCTCCTAAGGGTTGTCCCTCCTGCTGCCATTGGGCTGTTGCAGCGTCAAGGTTTCCCTGCCACCAGTACACGCCCCCCAAAATCTGATGTAAATAAGGGGTCAGCGGATCTTGCTCAGACCGGTTTTCTAATAATTGTTGGTAGAGCCGCACCACCTCTGCTTGGACTTGAGGGTAGATCGGGGCCATCTGCGGCGTCTGCAGTAAGGGACTGGTCAGAAAGAGCGGGTCTCTCACGATTTCAAGGGCGATCGCCTTCACGCCCAACTCTTTTTTATTCTGTAACAGTAAACTTTGTCCCAAGCTATAGAACACACCGCCCTTTGCAGGCATGAGGCGAGTCGATTTAAGAAAAGAGTTAGCAGCTTGGGGGAATTGACCATTGAAGAGTTGCTGCCATCCCAAGCTACTGGTCCCTGACTCTTGATTGGGCGAGGCTTGAACATTATGCTCAAAATACTCAAGGCTTTGTTTTGCATTTGCCTGCTTGACCTGAGCATCATCACTGCTGACTTGGCTCAAGTTCCAGCCCAGTTGGTAAGTGTAATAGGGTTCCCAAGGGGCCAGCCGGTGGGCCTGTTCAAGATCAGTACGAAACGCATCAAACTGCTCCTCTGCCAAGGCAGCAAAACCTTGACTAGAGAGCTGCCAAGCGCGATGAATGGGGGCTAACCATAGTCCCACCGCTAGCAGGATGCCAACCAGTCCCCAATACACAACCTTGATGGATTTTGGGGCCAATTTTAGAGTGCTTTGCTCTGACGATGACGGTGCATACTGACGCAGCAGCGATAGCAGACTCGCCAGGTAAATGATCAGGGTGCCGCTAATACAGACAATATCGAGCTGATAGTCGGTGAGCGCAACAATGCCATATCCACCTAGTCCCGCCAGCAGGCTCCAGGTGAAGATGCGATCGCACTCTAATTCTGTTGATTGCGATCGCCGTGTGCTAGCCGTTAGATACTCAATAGAACTGACCGCTTCCCCAGCTAGAGCCTGAGGCAAAAGCCCTCGCCACAATCTTATTCCCCAATATCCCAGCCAGCCCAGCAGCATCAGCCCCAGCCCGATGCCCAGACCGCCCAACTCAGCCCATACCTGTGCCGGGGTGCTATGGAGTTGATAGGCCAGCTCTGCTTCTCGACCGGCCCAAGCTGGCCGATAGGATTGATACAGCAAGGGAACAC
>JBAUJD010000040.1:0-1682 GCA_049683515.1 Thermosynechococcaceae cyanobacterium
GGCGGACCCGTTCCTGGCCCCGGCACAACAAGATCAGGCTGATCATTGAGCTGCTCAAGACTCAGGTTCACGGCCACAGACAACAGCCCCCCAAAAATGAGGGTAAGAAGTAAACAGCCCAACGTTGCCAATAGTACCTGCTGTTTAAGGGTCACCCTTTTTACCTATTACCTATTACCTATTACCCATTACCCAATCCCACTACTCCTGCACACAAACCTCACCGGCTCCCTGATGCATCGTTTTGACCCACTTTAGCCGCTTCGACCTCACAGCCATGCGGGCCATCGCGCTGGCTACCACCACAAACCAGTGGCACATGTACAACGTCCCACGGACGGTCTGAATCGCGAGCACCCAAGGTTGAAACGGCTGCTGCTGTTGCCGCCGCACCCGATCTAAGCCAGCCCACATGCCCACAACCGATAGCCCCAAAGTGATACCTGTGATGGGGGTTAGCAACGGAAGCTGGTTTCGCGTTGTTGCCATCAGTAGATCAGGGACTGCCGCTGATGGGAGAAAATATTGGGTGATCCAAAACATGAGCAAGTCAATAGATTTGCGGAACCCAAGACGATTGCGAATTAAAAGGGGCCAATAATCTAGGTAGCGCTGATAGCCTCCTTCTGCCCAGCGGTTGCGCTGATGCCACAGAGACACCGCACGAGTGACCCCTTCTTCTTGAACGGCAGGCTGCAGTAAAAAATCAATATCCCATTCGCTTAGATGCAGTCGCAGGGTGAGGTCAAGATCGTCTGTAATTGTTTCTTCATTCCAGCCGCCACATTGCTCCAAAGCTTCCCGTCGGACAAACTGACCGTTGCCTCGCAGTTCGCCAATGCCGCCCAGGGCAATGCGGCGCTGCTGCCAAAAGGCATCTAAGATCATCTCAGCGCTTTGGCCTCGGGTCCAGAAGTTGGTTTGAGTATTTGCGATAGCCTTTCTAACCTGCACCGCCCCCACCCGTTCACGCTCAAAGAACGGCACCACCTGCCGCAGCAAATCGTCCGTGACCCTGGCATCGGCATCAAATACACCAATAATGTCTCCCTTCGTCAAGGGCAGCACTTGATTGAGAGCGCCAGACTTGCCCCCACCTTCATCCGCTGAGCGACGCTTCAACTGCAGTTGCGGGTACTTTTGCCGAAGTGACTGCAGCACCTGTGCCGTATTGTCTGTGCTGTTATCATCAATGACCCATAGCTCATAGCGGCTGGTAGGATAGTCCACTGCACAGAGCGTTTCTACTAACTCACTAATCACCGCAGCCTCGTTCTTGGCGGCTACCAACAGCGAAACATAGGGGTAGTCTGACTCAGGCAAATCTGAATCTAAAGGCTCTGGGATAGGCACAGCACGTGCTCGGAGTAGACGAAAGGCATGAACTCCCATGAGAGTGGTGACGCCAAAGACAATCCACACGCCACCCGACATTAAGTGAAGAGCAATGGTACTGCTCCAGACTATTGCTAACATGAGAGCTGCCTTCCGACGACGGCCCTCCCCGCTAGGATAGTCCAGTCCCTCCTCTGCAAGGGCCGTTGCTTCTAGCAAAACCGCGTCGAGAGACTTAGGCGTGCTGCAGGAATCGTTTTCGGGCCAGGAATTCTCCGGCATAGGTCACTTGATTTAACAACCAGTACTTATCAACACCTTTCGAAAAGCTAGGGATTAAGTAGCAC
>JBAUJD010000041.1:0-4763 GCA_049683515.1 Thermosynechococcaceae cyanobacterium
AAGCTGGCATCATCGGTTTGGTTTTCAAGATGAGCAAGATTTATTCGTGACCCGTCTCTATTTCCGGCAGGCTCAGCATGAGCTATGGCGACAGGAACGGCTGGGTCAATTAACGGCAGCAGAGTTAGCGGTGTTGGCTGTGGAATGCGATCGCTTGCAAAAAGAAGTAGACTTACTTGAAGCAGAATGGATAAATACAATTAGGCGTGAATCACGGCCCACTGATTAATCGTTCAACAAATCAAAAACAAGGATTAGCTAGCTTTTTGTAAAGATTTTTTCCTGATTGGTTTTATCCTTTCTGCCATACTGTGAACATAGCTTCTTTATATGACGCTGGTTACACAGATGGGGGTACTACCCTGATTTACATTCATTAATGCACCAGTCTAAAACGAAGTCCCTAGTGGATTATATTCAGATCTCAGGAAAGCGTTAGAATATCTACGTTTTAGATCGTATGCCTCCAAAGATCTCTCGACCTCTTAGATCACAAGATCTCGAAAAGGATACACACACCAGAGATTTTCAAATGACTAACATCAACAACGCTACGACCAAGTCAATTCGCGCTGCTGTATTTAAGCAGCTTGGGATTGAGAACTCTCTCGAAATGAAACCTATCTTACTAGGGGACTCTAGCTTGGATATTTCAGTCTTGGCTGACGATTTAGGGGTAACTGAAGAACATGCTTTCCGTCTCAGATGTATTGCTATTGGTATAGCTAATGAAATCATAGAATTAGCCAAAAGAAAAACATGGATAGAGCTTTTTGTCAATCTGGAAATCGACGCAGACAAAGCCAGTCTTCAGAAAATTACCCAATCTCATGAGAGCATCAGAATGGCAAACACTGTTGATATAAATAGCGGCATTAAATCTTTTAGATCACTTATGGATTCAATTGACTTGTTGAGAGAAATTGGTAGTAAGACTGAAGACTATATGCTGTCAGAATCTATTTCAGACTTATTGATGAACGCTGCTAATGCTAGCCTTGAACTAACTGATATTGTTCATCAGTTGCTTGAAATCAAAAAAGAAAATTCAGATCTAAAAAAGCAGACAAAGTCTCTCAATCAGTGGGATATATCCCATTATGAATTGCACTTGATAAATGATGATTTATTATATAGTGAATTTTATAGAGTGTTTCTCTGTCCAAACTGCTTGATGAAAAAGACACCTGAGGCTCTTATCGAAGAATGGGTTCAAGACACGAAGGTCTTTAGTTGTAGTTCAATTACTTGTAATTTCACGAAGCACATTGAGACTATGTGAGGTACATTCAGGCACTTTACAAAACTTCTGTATACGCAATAACCCAGTGAAACCTGTACTAGCGAATCTGAGTCACCATACAAAGATTGCCAATATCGCACCCACTTAGAGGTTCCTATGACGCCCCAAGGAGGCAAACAAAAAGGCTGCAAACGACTGATGCTGATTCTGGGACTCTCTGGCCTCTTGAGTGCCTGTGGTTTATTGCAGGCGCAATCTCCACCGCCACCGCCCGTCGCCGTAAAGCTAGCGCGGGTCGTTGCTAGAGGCAAAATTATTCCTGAGCTTGACGTTATTAAGGTGTCCGTTTCCAACGCTCAAGACAGCCGGGTGAATCGCATTCTCGTCAAAGTGGGCGACCAGGTGCAGATCAATCAAGTCATTGCCACCCTGCAAGGAACCGATCGCCGCCTCGCCGATCTCAAAGCCGCCCAAACCAACGTCAAGTTACTGAAAGCAAAACTAAACAAAGCGCAACAGGGTGACGCCAAGCCGGGTGGCATTGCCGCCCAAAGAGCCGTTGTCTCTCGCCTCAAGGACCAACTGCCCGTCGAGATCAAGCAAAAGCAAGCAGATATTGCCAGTGCCCAAGCAACCCTACAGGAAGCCTCTCTAACCTATCAACGTCGTCAGCAACTGTTTAAAGAGGGGGCCATGAGCAATGCCGAAGTTGATGCCGCTCGCAAAGAGTTTGAAACCGCTCGTGCAGCTTTAACAGCCCAAAAAGCAGCTTTAGATCAAACCACCACGACTCTGAAAGCGCAAACCCAAGAAGAGAAAGCTCGCTTAGCCGATCTACAACAGGTTCGCCCCATTGATGTCACCATTGCCCAAGCAGAACTAGAGCAAGCCCTAATCGAAGTGCAACAGCGTCAAGCTGACTACGAAGATACTCAGGTCCGCGCCCCCATCCCCGGACAGATTTTGCAGATTAATACCAAGATTGGTGAACAGGTCAATACCCAGCTCGGCATTGTCTATCTGGGCCGCACCAAGCAAATGTATGTGCTGGCAGAAGTCTACGAAACTGACATCACCAAGATTGCCAAGGGACAACGGGCCAGCATTCGCAGTGAGTACGGCACCTTTACCGAAGAAATTCACGGTGAGGTCAGTGACATTAGCCTGCTAATCAATGCGCCTACGCTGACGACGGGCAATAATAACCCCACCACCGATGAGAATGCGCGAGTGTTCAATGTCTCCATTCGGGTTGATAAAGACGATAGCCCCAAAGTCGCAAAACTGACCAATACCCAGGTCAGAGTCAGCATCGACTTAAAGGAGGGAAGCTGATGAAATGGGCGAATCGGTTCCGGCAGCTAACGGCAGAGCGACCGCTAGCTTGGGCGCAGTTGTCTCATCAAAAGGCCAGATTAACGGTGGCGATCACCGGGGTTGCCTTTGCCAACATTCTTATGTTTGCCCAACTGGGGCTACGGGCGGTGCTGTTTGATGGCATCACCTTAATTCACGAAAATCTAAACGGCGATCTCTTTTTAATGTCATCCTTCTCCCAGGCTTTGGGTTTTCAGACGTTTGCCCGAATTCATTTGTATCAAGCCAACGCAGTCCCCGGCGTGGATTCAGCGAGGCCTCTTTACATCCTGGGGCGAGTGGACTGGATCAATCCCGAGCAACTGTCCGAGCAACCTGAGTTATCCTTCCCGCCCGACCAAGATGCATCCAAATCAAAAGAGGTCAAGGTCTTCCCAGATCGGGTTAAAATTCTTGCCTTCAATCCAGCTCAGCCTGCCTTTGTGCTCCCGGAGGTCAATCAACAATTAGAAAAGCTCAAGGAGCCAGATACGATTCTCTACGATCGCCTGTCTCAAGATGCCTTGGGAGCAATCCCCGACTTACTCCAGCAGAAACCGGACGTGATTACGGTGATGGGAAACCGTCGCACCCGCGTTACCGGTTTATTTACCTTGGGCAGCACTCTGTTCACTAAAGGCCATGTCGTGATGAGCGATGCCAGTTATATCGACTACGCTGGCCCGGATAGCTTAGAGAATGTCAGTGTCGGGCTATTAAGCCTAGAACCGGGTGCCGACCTGCTAAGGGTGCAGACCCAATTGCAGAAAACCTTGCCCTCGACGATTGAAGTGTTGACCCGCGAAGAATTGATTCAAAAAGAAGTCACCTATTATGAATCTGACCCCAGTGGGGTTGTCCTCAACTTTGGCGCAGTCATGGGCTTTATCGTTGGGGTGATTGTGGTGTATCAGGTGCTCTACTCCGATGTGATTGAGCATTTGCCAGAGTACGCTACCTTGAAGGCGATGGGCTTTGCCGATGGGGCGCTGCTGAGAGTGGTGCTGCAAGAGGCGATGATTTTGGCGGTGCTGGGCTTTGTGCCGGGATGCATCGCTTCGGTAGGGGTCTACAGTTTGCTCAGTTCTCTGACCAAAATTCCGCTGACGCTGCGACCGGATGTGATGGTGCAGGTGTTTGTGTTGACGGTGATCATGTGTATGGCTGCGGGGGGCATTGCCACCCAAAAGCTACGCCAAGCTGATCCTGCGGATGTGTTTTAGATGATGATCAATCCCATTGTCTCGATTCGCCATCTTAACCATGCCTTTGGGCGGGGAGTGTTGCGTAAGCCCGTGCTCAAGGATATCAGCCTGGATCTCAATCCAGGGGAGATTGTAATCTTAATGGGGCCGTCGGGGAGTGGCAAAACTACTTTGCTCACGTTGATTGGAGCGTTGCGATCGCAACAAGAGGGTAGCCTCAAATTCCTCGATCAAGAACTGCTGGGTGCACCCAAACAGAAGCTCGTCAATCTCCGCAAACAAATTGGCTTCATTTTTCAGTCTCACAATTTACTCGATTGTCTGACAGCTCAAGAAAATGTGCGGATGGCGCTGAAGTTGCATACCCATCTTTCTGTAAAAGAGCGAAAAGGGCGTGCGATCGCAATCCTAGAATCAGTGGGCTTAGCCGAACACGTCAGCTACTATCCCAATAATCTCTCTGGGGGACAAAAGCAGCGCGTTGCTATAGCCCGTGCTTTGGTCAGCTACCCTAAACTGGTCCTTGCCGATGAACCTACTGCTGCCCTCGATAGCAAATCGGGTCGAGATGCCGTTGAAATCATGCGGCGACTGGCTCAAGAAGAAGGCTGTACGGTTTTGCTCGTCACCCACGACAACCGTATTTTAGATATGTGCGATCGCATTCTCCAAATGGAAGATGGTCAGCTCTTGCCAACCGATTGAGCAAAAGCGGATGAACTGAAAAAGCACATGCAGGTGCGTCGCACTGGGCGCTTTCAGCAATGGTTACCCTTTTAAGAGCCTGTCATATCGAGAAAAATATGATGCAGTAAAGCTGTATTGCTAATACGCTTTAGGGATGACAACGAACCTATAATGCCTGTTGAATAAGGGTCAATGCTCTCATGCCTCGTTGAAAATTGAGTCGTTTATGAGGCTTCAATCTCATTAAGTCGATAGCGAGGTCGTCCCACATC
>JBAUJD010000042.1:0-7360 GCA_049683515.1 Thermosynechococcaceae cyanobacterium
GGTTGAGTGTAACGCAATCAGCGCTAAATTTAAGTTAGAGCTTAAGCTATAAGGTGCGTGGGGTATATCTTACAGTTGCTTCTGGCAAATTTTTTTCAAGGAATCCTGACAACGGGGGGATTAAGGATTTCTAAATAGGCAAACCAAAAGCTGATGAGTCAGCTTTTGGGGAATTTTTGTATCGGTTTTCGGTGAGTATTGTTCAGTTTTGCAGAGGCAAAGCTGAACGAGTTTCTTTCATGTTGTGTTTTTTTGTGAGGTTACGATCTGTGAGTGATCAATTTGGGTCTAGTTTGATGATGTCTCGTCCCCAAAGTCTTTTTGGTCGGCAGTTTTCAGTCATACAACCCAGGGGAGGGCGCGATCTCCCATTGTCCAGTGGAGAGACTGCCGGTGAATTTGTTGTAGACAATGCGGTGGCCTTCTCAGAGAGCGGGGCGCAACCGATAGCTTTATTCCCAAGTCAAGTGGGGGCTTCAGCCCCTCTGGTCTTTCGCACGATTGATGGTTCTGGCAATAATAGTTCGAACTCTGACTGGGGTACACCCGGTGCTCAGCTTCTGCGTCTCACCTATGCAGACTACGACGATGGCATCTCTGCCCCTCGCAGTGCCGGCTTGCCCAGTGCTCGGGCCGTCAGTAACGCCGTTGTGGCCCAGTCTGGCTCTGTTTTGAATGCAGCGGGTCTTAGTGATTGGTTTTGGCAATGGGGTCAATTTCTTGATCACGACATTGACCTGACCGAAAGCGCTCACCCGACAGAGGCGTTTAATATTAATGTGCCCCAGGGTGACGCTCTGTTTGACCCCTTTAACACCGGCACCCAACAAATTGACCTCAACCGCTCTATCTACGACACCACAACCGGCACCGGAACAGAGAACCCACGCCAGCAGATCAACGAAATTACCAGCTTCATTGATGGCTCCATGGTCTATGGGTCTGATCAAGACCGAGCTGATGCGCTGCGGACCGATGATGGCCGTTTGAAGACCTCCGCCGGGGATTTGCTACCCTTCAACGAAGGAGGCTTCGGCAATGCGGGTGGCTCTGGCTCGACCCAATTCTTGGCCGGTGATGTCCGGGCAAACGAGCAAATTGGTCTGACCTCGGTGCATACGCTGTTTGTCCGTGAGCATAACCGTATTGCCGATGGCATTGCCCAGCGCATTGATGCAGGCGACGGTGTTGTCTTGCAAAAGCTTGATACATTTCTAGCCGAGCATCCCGACGCCAGCGAGGGAGACTTTATCTATGAGTCAACCCGCAAGTTGATTGGTGCCAAGATTCAAATGATTACCTATCAAGAGTTTTTGCCGCTGATGCTAGGGCAAGAACTGTCGCCCTACGCTGGTTACAACGCCACCGTGAATCCCGGCATTGCCAATGAATTCTCGACAGCGGCATTTCGCTTCGGTCACACGATGTTGTCCCCCCAACTACAGCAATATGACGCCAATGGCAACACCAGTACCGCGCTACGGAACGCCTTCTTTAATCCCACCTTGGCTCAGAATGGCGGCGTCGATTCTTTTCTAGTCGGTCTAGGTCTGCAGCAGGCCCAAGAAATTGATTCGATGGTGATTGACGATGTCCGCAACTTTTTGTTTGGGCCTCCGGGGGCTGGTGGTTTTGATCTCACGTCGTTGAACCTACAGCGGGGACGCGATCATGGTCTGCCAGGATTGAACGACGTGCGCAGCAGCTTAGGACTCTCTGCCTACGGTAGCTTTTTAGAGCTAGCCGGGGGTGACGCAGCCCTTGCCGACAAGTATGCCAGCGTCTATACCTCGGTGAATGATGTCGATCTTTGGATCGGCGGTCTGGGTGAACAACATGTCAACGGCGGTGTCTTGGGTGAAACCTTCAGCACCATTGTTGCCGATCAGTTTACGCGCCTGCGAGATGGCGATCGCTTTTTCTATGCCAACGACCTCGAAAGCTTAGAGTGGTTAGACCCCGATATTCAAAACACAACCTTTGCCGATATCCTTCGCGGCAATACCGAGAACGCCTTCTTAGTTCAAGACAATCCCTTTATGGTGCCCTACGACAATTCCATCGTGGGTGACGATTTGAACAACACCTTATTCGGCAGCGGGAAGAACGATCTGATCAAGGGAGGGGCTGGCTCCGATTTCATCATTGGCCGTCGGGGCAATGACCTGATCCTCGGTGAAGCAGACAATGATGTGATTCGCGGCGGTCTGGGTGACGATACGATCTTAGGCGGCTTCGGAGACGACTTCGTCCTAGGAGAACAGGGTGCTGATGTACTTCATGGTGGTAATGGCAACGACGACCTTCAAGGGGGCGGGGGCAATGACTCCATTCTCGGTGGCCTCGGCAACGACCAGCTTTTTGGAGACAATGGTGATGATACCCTCGTCGGCGGCGCTGGCAATGATGTCTACAACGGTGGAGCCGGGAGCGATCGCTATATCTTTGGCAACGACCTTCTCAATGATGGGCTTTTAGATAGAGATACCATCATGGACTTCAAAGCAACAGATACCTTTGATCTCACTGACTATCGTGGCTCAGTTGGCGTGACTCGCTTTGGCAGCAGAGTTCTAGAAGTTGACCTCAATGGTGAGGATAAAGTGATGGTGTTCGGAAACCGTTCAGCGCTCAATGGGTTAGAGACGCAGTTGGCAAGTCATGTGTCGTCTTCTGCGACAGTCTAAGCCAAGCATCTTGCCTTGAGTGCAGCAGCGAGTAATGGGGGAGAGGGTTGCAAGCACTAGTCTTGATGCCACTCCCCAGAGAACAAGCGATAATGTAAAGACAGCTTATCGCTAATCTAAGGCAACAAAAATGACTCAAGAACTGCTCGATTTAAAACTGAGCATTGTGGAAAGGCGTTATGACGACGCCTTAGAACTAGTGGATGAGCTAGAAGACATGAGCAAGCAAGCCATCCTGCGAAATATTGAGTCATTTCTGGTCAGACTGATGGTGAATTTGCTCAAAAACGAGATGGAGCAGCGCCTTACTAATTCTTGGGTTGCCTCTATTTCAGATTCTATTGTCAAAATCAAAAAGCTCAATCTTAAAGGCAATAAAATCTCGTACTACGTCAACTCAGATGAATGGTTGCCGCTGCTCGAAGAAGCGGTTGAAGTTGCGATTGCACCGGCCAGTGTAGAAATCCTTAATGGTCAACTCAACGCGCTCCAGCTCAGCCGTCAGGTCAACCGTGCATCTGTGAACACAACGGCTCAGGCATTATTGGCACTCACCTATCGCGGCTCCAACAAAGAGCTGCCTGCGGAGATCGCAACCTATCTCACTTCATTACCGGGTGGGCAGCGCTGGTCTGAGGGAAGACCATAGGTGTGCTTTCGGACGAAGAGAGGGCCGCTCAGAATCTAAAGGTTTCCTATAGTTCAGTCCTGACTCAGTCCATTCTCAACATGCCTCCCTAACATAGGGAAATGAAAAGGGTATGCAGCTTCACTATGATGAAGCAGTGCCCGTACTGGGGAGGCTGAATGTCAGACAACACCCATCTAGAAATTACCTACGACTACGCCCTTGATCGAGACTGCACCACGCTCTCTCGCCACATTCTTGAACAGCTCCAGAGCTTTGGCCCCGATGCCCAAGACCTGAGCGCGCTAATGACGCGCATTGGCTTGGCCGGGAAACTGATTGCCCGTCGTCTGAGCCGCGCCGATCTCGTTGAAGGGGCGTTAGGCTTCACGGGTGAGACAAACGTCCAGGGCGAAGAAGTCAAAAAAATGGACCTCTACGCTAATGAGGTGTTCATCGCCGTATTCAAGCAAAGCGGACTCGTCTGTCAGTTGGCCTCCGAAGAGATGGAGAAGCCCTACTATATTCCTGAGAACTGTCCCATTGGCCGGTACGCGCTGCTCTACGATCCCATTGATGGATCGTCCAATGTCGATATCAATCTCAATGTAGGATCTATTTTTTCGATTCGACAGCAGACCGGAAATGATCCCGACCAAACGGGCGCAAACCTGCTTCAAAATGGGCATCAACAGTTAGCGGCGGGCTATATCCTCTATGGACCTAGTGTGGTCTTGGTATACTCCATTGGCAAGGGAGTACATGTGTTTACCCTTGATCCCAGCTTGGGCGAGTTCATTCTTTCTTCTGCTAATGTTCAGATTCCCAAGCACGGCCCTGTCTATAGCGTCAATGAGGGCAATTTCTGGCAGTGGGACGAAGCGCTCCGGGACTTTGCTCGCTATGTGCATCGCCATGAAGGGTATACCGCTCGCTATAGTGGCGCGTTGGTGGGTGATTTTCACCGCATTTTGTTTCAAGGTGGTGTGTTCATTTATCCCGGTACGGTGGATAAGCCAGAGGGTAAATTGCGGCTGTTATATGAGTCAGCGCCCTTGGCGTTTTTGCTAGAACAGGCGGGTGGTGCTGCTTCGACAGGAGAACAGCCCCTCTTAGACGTTGTGCCAGACTACCTCCATGCTCGGACCCCTTTGATCATTGGTAGTACAGAGGATGTTGAGCTGGTCACTTCGTTTATTAATGAGCGAGCCAGGGAGCAGGAGCATAAGCCTGCTGTCACGAGCTAATGATTGCCCCCTAGCTCCCTAAATTCCCCATTCTGGGGGACTTTGACGGTCTAATGAGTATGAGTACACAGTTGTTACTGACTTGGAGAGAACAATGGCAGTTAATCACTTACTTGAAATCAAGGAATTCGGCCAAAGTATCTGGATGGATAATCTTAGCCGCGACATCATTCAGTCTGGTGAGCTAAAGGAGATGATGGAGAATCAGGGTGTACGGGGGATCACCTCCAACCCAGCTATTTTTGAAAAGGCGATCGCAGGTAATGCTACCTACGACACCGACATCAACATCGGGATCAAGGCCGAACAGTCTGTGATGGATATCTATGAGTCGCTCATTTTCGATGATATCCGCGACGCCTGCGATGTATTTAAGCCTGTGTATGAGCAGTCTGGCGGGTTAGATGGCTACGTCAGCATTGAAGTGCCCCCCAATATTGCCAACGACACAGACGTCACGATTAAAGAAGCTCACCGCTACTACCAAGCCATTGGGCGCGAGAACGTGATGATTAAGATCCCCGGTACTGCTGCGGGTTTACCGGCGGTGGAAGCAGTGATCGCCAGCGGGATCAACGTTAATGTAACGCTGCTGTTCTCTGTAGATAGCTATGTGGAGACGTTCTACGCCTATATTCGAGGGCTAGAGGCTCGAGTGGCTAAGGGCGAAGATATCAGCAAAATTGCGTCGGTGGCGAGTTTCTTTTTGAGTCGCATTGATTCTAAGGTCGATGGCCTGCTTGATGAGCGGATTACTAAGGCTGGTGCTGACCCGCTGGCGGCTCAGTTGAAAGGGTTGAAAGGGAAAGTTGCGATCGCAAACGCCAAGATCGCCTACGAAAAGTACAAAGAGATTATCCAAACCGACCGCTGGAAAGCCCTATTAGCGAAAGGGGCCAACATTCAGCGCCTGCTGTGGGCCAGCACCAGCACTAAAGATCCCGCCTACAGTGACGTCATGTACGTCGATGAACTCGTCGGTCCTGACACCGTGAACACACTGCCCCCCAATACACTAGAAGCCTGTGCTGACCATTGCGACGTGGATAACCGCGTAGAGCAAGGATTAGACGAAGCCCATCAGGTGATTGATAGCCTCAGTAGCCCAGAAGTCAGCATTGATATCGATCAGGTCATGACAGAACTCCTGGAGGAAGGCATTGATAAATTTGTCCAACCCTTTGACGTCCTGTTAAATTCCTTGGAAGAAAAGGTTAAACAATTAGCCACGGTATAGCTTGTCACGGTTCACTGTTACTTATTAGCGGTTAGCTGAAGCTAGTCATTCTTCTTTAATGTTGAGTTTTTGAAGCATCGACTCTCATGCCTAACCCTGTCTATGATGTCAATCTATCCGAGTTGAATAACTTAGCTCCAAATTAGCCCTAGACTTCGCTTCTCTCCCCCCAGAATTGGGGGGCTGGGGGGCCAGTGCAATACTTTCAGCTTCTCCCCGACGTTATCTGAGCACTTCCGCATCTATGGTTACCCTTGCAGAAAATCCCCTTCGCATTGGCCTGCGTCGAGAACGCACCCCCGAACCCCTGATCATGGTAATTTTCGGAGCCTCCGGTGACCTCACCCAGCGCAAACTCGTCCCCGCCATCTATCATCTCAAGCAACAGCGCCGCCTCCCGCCTGAACTCTCTATTGTGGGCGTCGCCCGCCGCGACTGGAGCGATGACCACTTCCGGGAGCAAATGCGTAAAGGCGTCGAAGAATTTTCCGACGGTATTCAGTCCGAAGAACTCTGGGAAGATTTCGCTCAAGGGTTGTTCTACTGCTCCGGCGATATCGATAATCTAGAGTCTTATCAAAAGCTGAATAAACGACTCAGCGAAATTGACGGGATGCGCGGCACGATGGGCAACCGGGTCTTCTACCTGTCGGTTTCCCCGAAGTTTTTTGCCGAGGCCATTCAGCAGCTCGGTAAAGCAGAAATGCTGGCCGATCCGGTGAAGACTCGGCTGGTGATTGAAAAACCCTTTGGCCGTGACCTTAACTCAGCCCAGACCTTGAACGAAGTCGTGCAAAAGGTCTGTGCCGAAGAGCAAATCTACCGCATTGACCACTACCTCGGTAAAGAAACGGTTCAGAATTTGCTGGTATTCCGGTTTGCCAACGCGATTTTTGAACCCCTCTGGAATCGCCAGTTCGTCGATCACGTTCAAATCACCGTCGCTGAAACCGTTGGCGTCGAAGACCGGGCCGGTTACTACGAAAGCTCCGGCGCTCTGCGCGACATGGTGCAAAACCACGTCATGCAGTTGCTCTGTCTGACGGCGATGGAGCCGCCCAATAATCTCGATGCCGATAGCATTCGCACCGAGAAGGTCAAGGTGATCCAGGCCATGCGGCTTGCCGACACCGATAAGCTTGAGAACTCAGCGATTCGAGGCCAGTACAGCAAAGGCTGGATGAAGGGCGAACCCGTTGATGGCTATCGAGATGAACCCGGCGTCGATCCCAAGTCCACCACCCCTACTTTTGTCGCGCTAAAGCTACTCATTGATAACTGGCGTTGGCAGGGTGTGCCGTTCTACCTCCGCTCCGGCAAGCGGATGCCCAAGAAGGTCTCAGAAATCTCAATTCACTTTCGAGAAGTCCCGTTTTTGATCTTTCAGTCTGCTGCTCAGCAGGCCAGCCCCAATGTGCTGACAATGAGAATTCAGCCCAACGAGGGTATCTCACTGCGCTTTGAATCTAAGATGCCCGGTCCTGATTTGCGGACCCGCTCTGTCGATATGGACTTCAGCTACGGCACCTTCTTTGGTCACTCCCAGGGCGATGCCTACGAT
>JBAUJD010000043.1:0-4086 GCA_049683515.1 Thermosynechococcaceae cyanobacterium
TGCCAAGGGCGTCAATGGCAATCAGGTTGAGGGTATAGGCACCATCAGTGAGGGGGCCACCGTTGATTTGCTCAAGAATAGTGGGGTCGAGAACAAAGCTACCGTCTGCGGCTAATGCGCTAAGGATATCGACGTATTCCGATGGGGGCGTGTCATCAAAGCCAGCCCTGAAGCTAACAATTTCGCTCTCATCTGTTACTTGGCCGGTGATGGTGGGGTCTGAGGTGATGCCATCGCTATTGGTGCCGCTGGGACCGGTATCGTTGGCGAGAGCAGCAGTAATGATGGGGGCGGTGGTATCGGTCGGCTCGACTTCAAAGATAAAATCGTCTGCAGTGAGCTGATGGGATTTGACGCCCTTGAGAATGGCGAGGGTTTCTCCTTTATAGCCGTCATCAATGCTGATGATGGTCTTAACGCCTTTGCCCCTGCCCCGCTCGGTGATCTTGAGGTCATCGAAGGTGAGTCCGCCGTCGAGCCGGAGGCGATCTTGACCATCTCGATAGTCCTGAATTGTATCGATTCCGGTTCCCGGCGTCAGAGCAAAGATGTCCTTTCCAGAGCCACCCGTCAGCGAGTCGCGGCCCAGGCCACCAATCAACAGATCATCTCCGTGCTCACCATAGAGTTTGTCATTGCCTTCCCCACCGTCAAGGTCGTCATCGCCATCACCGCCATAGAGTCTATCGTTGCCAATCCCTCCAAGTAGCCAATCGTTGTCATCGCGGCCATAAAGTCGATCTGACCCCTCATTGCCGTCGAGCTTATCGCTCCCCTTGCCGCCATCGAGCCAATCTGAGCCAGTACCACCCAGGAGCAGATCTGACCCACTCTGACCATAGAGCCGATCTGAGGCACCGAAGCCTGAGATCTGGTCATTTCCAGGTGTCCCGTGGAGGACATCTTTGCGGTTCGTCCCTTCGATGAAGTGATCGATAAAGGGGTTGAAGGCGGTGGGTTCAAACATGGGGAACGCAGTAGAAAAGGGCAACACAGAAAAAAAGGCGATGCAGTCTCACACCTGATTAGCAGATAGGGGGTGAGAAGGGAGTCTTAGGCTTGCAGGGGCAAACTGACGTTCTGAGCTAAGTCTTCAAAGGGCTGCAGCGTCTCTTGAAACTGTTGAAGCGGGATCTGCCAGCGGCTGATGAGTTGCTGCATTCGCTGCAGTCGTTCCGGTTGGGTATCGCCGTCTAGCTCATAGCTGAAGCTTCCAGAGAAGAGAATGACCGATTCAGGGTCGGATTCAGGCCGCTGAACCGAGGCTTCGTTGATGGCGAGGTTGAGCTTTCCCTCGGGTTGGGGATAGACCAGTTGAATGGCGGCTTGAACAGGTCCATTGGGTGAGTTGGACCAGGGGCCAGGGGTCATCAGTTGCTGGGTTAAATATTGGTGTGATGCTTCTGGACTTTCAAATTTCATGAAGGCTCTGGGATTGATGCCCAAGCCGTCGTAGGCCACTTTGGGCAACCGATCAATGCACTTCATCGCAATCTGAGGGCATTGCAAATCTTCAAGGCTTTGGGTTGTAACCAGTTCAATCAGCGACAGTCGATTGGGTTGGGCAATTAGACTGAGACCTGTTTTGTAGAGGATCTGGACGAGGCGGTTGGTGTAAACCGGAGGACGAGCCAGTTCCCAATCGTCGGGAATAATGTCGCTGTATTTCAAGAAGTCTGAGTTGAGGGCGGAGGGATTCAGGTCTTTGGCAGAGATAGAAATCCCTAACTCTTGAAGGCTTATTTTTTGGACCACAACAACAATCCCTAGATTTTTTAATTGACAAAGCAAGAAAAGCCGGAAGTAGGTAAGCAGCCTGATATGAGGCCGCTGACGCTAGCTCAATACGAATCAAGCCGACCGCACTCAAAGGTGATGCCAGCGAAAAATATTCATGAAAAAATGGCTAGAACCCCTATCCAGCCTAAAATCAATAAAGTCAATATTTTGTCAGGAGTCGCCCCTAGATACCTGAATAATTTCCCCGCGCTAGGAATGACTCAAAGGCAACCTACCACTATTGAGGACAGTTCCGCAATCAATTTGAGAAATATTTAAGGTTCTTAAGACAACTCAAGTAAAAATGTTTTATAGAATACAGTAAAAAATTGAATCATCTTTTTTGCTTTCATTAAATATTAGTGCTCATCATCAGATCTGCAATGGGAATACCGGGTTCGATCTCGGCTTGATGCTGCCAAATTAAATCCTTCAGCATTGGCGGTCCCACGTCCATGATGGGGTTGTCGCGCACATGAGAGAGTGTCCACAAAAGAGTGACCTGCTTAGCTTCTCGTAAAGCCACAGCCTGCGGATCATAATCTTGATGGTAGGTGTCCCAGAGGCCGATGGTGGCGTAGCTAATATCACCGCCATCTTCGTACTGCTTGTTATTCACCCAAGAATGGAAGAAGCTGCTCAAATAGATCACG
Source organism: Thermosynechococcaceae cyanobacterium (assembly GCA_049683515.1). Taxonomy (GTDB): domain Bacteria; phylum Cyanobacteriota; class Cyanobacteriia; order Thermosynechococcales; family Thermosynechococcaceae; genus RCC1774. Next base: position 2,433 of record JBAUJD010000043.1, read on the forward strand.
TAGACGCAAAGCTGCTTTAGGTCTGCAAGGGTTTCAATCGCTAACGTGCCGTGCTCCGGTCGCAGAATAGAGTGGGTGACGAGATCTGTAGACATGCCTTTAATTTCAGGCCAGTGGGTTTTGATCCCGGCTTGGTGCGCGGTGAAAAAGTCGCCAACGTATTGTTCTAAGAGGGTCCATGTTGCGATCGCAGCCCCATCAAAGTGATTATTAAGGATGCGATCGGGCAGCGCTTGACAGCGGGGACTCCAGCGATAGCTCAAAGCACTGATCTCATCTCTCAGCACATCATCAACCTGACTAGGCGTCAGAGAAGAGGCTTCCGGGATAAAGCCTGTCTCACCCATAATTAAATTGGCCCCCAGCTTATTGATGTTGAGCAGCCCCTCTAAATGCGGTTCCAGCAGAAGATGAATGGGATGGTTCACCACATTTCGGTAGTAGGCCATCGCATACTGGTCGAGATTCATATGGGTGCGGCCCAGGTGAGCCTGAATCTCTTGAAAGACAAACTCAGCGCAGCGAAACAGTCGTTTACTCCATTCCCAATTAGCATCACCGGGGCGCTGGATTTCGGTTTGACCGTTGAGGGTGAACTCAATGGAGTGGGGATGGAGATATTGCCCACAGAACTTAAATCGAGCCGTAATCAGGGTCGGCAGAATCCCTGCTGGCTCTACAGCGTATTGACTGCAGTCATAGCGAATCTGGTACTGCCAGGGCTGGTCGTAAACCCGGTTCAATTTCCCAGGGTTAAAGCCATTGAGACGGCGTTCCACAAAGAAATCGTCGCTGAACTTATCTAGGCGAGTGCGGGTTAGATTGGGGGGCATATAGGCGGGGGCACTCGGTCCCATCGTCTCTAATACCCCAATAATTCCAAGCTGCGGCGGTGGATCAAGATTCGGTTGATTGATCAGCTTGAGGCCAAAGTTGGCGGTGAAGCGAGGCTTTGGCTGCACTCGGGCGGGCAGCGGCTGGGTGTTGTCAAAACTAGGGGTCTTCCCGTTCCCGTAGGGATATTGTTCGGCCAGCGAAGGAATGCGGTCTGCGCCCCAATCCACCAGACTAACGCTGGGGGTTTGATACTTCCGCATATTGGCTGAGATTTGATAGACCACTGAGCGGAGGTGGTTGACAGAGGCTGTTTCACGGGCAGAGTGGGCCAAAATCAGCCCCAGCTCCGGTGGAGCATGGTAGGGATTGAACTCCAGCGGCTCAGCCACCTCGTCTGGCAAAATACGGTCCAAGTCCAGGACTGCAACATCATGAAACGGGCAATCGGCTTCTTCCCAGGGGATGGTGCAATCTTTAGCTCGTTCATTGGCCTGCGGGTCGTCAGAGACGGGCTGAAGCTGAAGCTGCAAAAGATAACGGACGCCCTCTTGCCGAACCTGCTGGCGAAACTGATCTTGCAGGTACGTTTCGGGGCGGGTATCGCTGGCAACGCGGGGCAAATAGTCGAGGGGCAGCTTTACATCTTGCGGCTCTAGCCAGCCGGTATCTGCTGTGGGGTTGTCACGATTGACAAGGCGGTATCTCAAGAAAAAAGACTGTTGATCGAGGCTCGTAAAGGTATAGGTGGTTTCAGAATAGTAATGAAGCTGCGTATAGGAGTCGGGATTGCGGATAATTTCGTGAAAGATGGGCTTAA
>JBAUJD010000044.1:0-12114 GCA_049683515.1 Thermosynechococcaceae cyanobacterium
GTTTTTTGTAGAGGACATCTCCTGTGGGACAAAAGATTCATCCAACTGGCTTTCGCCTAGGAATCACAAAGGATCACAATTCGCGTTGGTTCGCCGATACCAGCCGTTATCCAGAATTACTGCAGGAAGATTACAAGGTCCGGCAGTATATCAATAAGCAACTGAGTAATGCAGGCTTGGCTGGTATACGCATTGAGCGGAAGGCAGACCAAATTGATCTTGAAGTCCGTACTGCGAGGCCCGGTGTGGTTGTCGGTCGGGGCGGTAGCGGTATTGAGCAGCTCAGGGCTGGTTTACAGAAAGAGCTAGGTCACGATAATCCCATCCGCATCAACGTCATTGAAATTGCCAGGGTTGATGCAGAAGCCGCTTTAATTGCCGAGTCCATCGCCCAGCAACTCGAACGACGTGTCTCTTTCCGACGCGTTGTCCGCCAATCAATTCAGCGCGCCCAGCGGGCCGGTGTTGAAGGCATCAAAATCCAGGTGGGCGGTCGTCTCAACGGTGCAGAAATTGCCCGGAGCGAGTGGACCCGGGAAGGTCGAGTCCCGCTGCATACCCTGAGGGCAGATATTGACTATGCCTATCGATTTGCCAGTACCACCTACGGTATTTTAGGCATTAAGGTTTGGGTGTTCAAGGGCGAAGTCATTCCAGGGGCAGATCTAGAGCCAGCTCAAAATCGAGAGGCTCCCGCCCGTCGTCGCCAGCAACAGCAGCGCCGTCGTCAACAGTTTGAAGATCGGTCTGACTCTGAATAATCTTCATCTTTTACTTCTTTCTTCTTTGCAATTTTTACTGACGGAACGCGACCATGTTAAGTCCAAGAAAAACGAAATTTCGGAAGCAGCATCGGGGCCGAATGCGAGGCAAGGCCACCCGAGGCAATACCCTTAGCTTTGGTGATTTTGGCCTTCAGGCAACGGAGCCTTCTTGGATTACCTCTCGGCAGATTGAAGCAGGCCGACGAGCGATGACTCGTTACATCCGTCGAGGCGGCAAGATTTGGATTCGCGTATTCCCAGACAAGCCCGTTACCATGCGTCCGGCTGAGACTCGAATGGGTTCCGGTAAAGGCGCTCCTGAATACTGGGTTGCAGTGGTGAAGCCCGGTCGCATCATGTATGAAATTGCAGGTGTTGAAGAAGCGACGGCACGAGAGGCTATGCGCCTTGCCTCGTTCAAGATGCCGATCAAAACCAAGTTTATCCTTCGTGAGTCTCAGGAGTCTTAAACCATGGCACGTTCTAAGATGAGTGACCTACGCAAGCTCTCGGCTGCTGAGGTTGACACTCAGATTCAACAGCTCAAGAAAGAACTCTTTGACCTGCGCTTTCAAAAGGCGACTCGCCAAACGGTTCAACCCCACCAATCTGGTGAGATTCGTCACAAGATCGCGCAGTTGATGACGCTGCAGCGCGAGCAGCAGGCATAGATTAGGAGTTATTCATATGGCAGTCAAAGAGCGTATCGGCTTAGTCGTCAGCGACAAAATGGACAAAACAGTGGTGGTGACCATTGAAAGTCGGTCCCCCCACAAAAAATATGGCAAAATCATGGCTCGCACTCAGCGGTATAAAGCCCATGACGAAGAAAATAAATGTGCCATTGGCGATCGCGTCCGCATCCAAGAGACCCGTCCCTTGAGCCGCACAAAGCGGTGGACCGTAATTGATATTTTGACATCTGCTAAGTAGGGACCGTCCATGATTCAGCAAGAAACCCGCCTTAATGTCGCCGATAACAGTGGCGCAAAACAACTCCTCTGCATTCGCGTCTTAGGGGGCGGTAACCGACGTTATGGCAGTGTTGGTGATGTCATCATTGCCACGGTCAAAGATGCAGCACCTAACATGCCGGTGAAGAAATCTGATGTCGTACGAGCCGTTATCGTGCGCACTCGCAAGGCCATCAGCCGGGATAGCGGCATGAGCATTCGTTTTGACGATAATGCAGCGGTTTTAATCAACTTAGACGGCAACCCTCGGGGTACCCGCGTGTTTGGCCCCGTTGCTCGTGAACTGCGAGACAAAAGCTTTACAAAAATTGTCTCTCTAGCTCCGGAGGTTCTCTAATGGCAAAGACAAAATCTGTTGTGCGACACAAGATGCACGTCAAAAAAGGAGACACCGTTCAGATCATCACTGGCTCCCGTAAAGACAAAGCCAAGGTTGGTGAAGTTTTGCAGGTTTATCCTAAAACCAGCCAAGTCATTGTTGAAGGCGTCAACATCAAGACCAAGCACATCAAGCCCCAGCGCGAAGATGAATCCGGTCAAATCACTACCCGTGAGTTTCCGATTCATAGCTCTAACGTGATGCTGTACTCCGAAAAGCAAAAGGTGGCAAGCCGTGTTTGCTATAGCTTTACCGATGATGGCCGCAAGGTCAGAATGCTCAAGAAAACTGGCGAAATTATCGACTAGCGCCACCCCATACCTGACCAAGCCCAGGGATCATTAAGGACAACCGCCCATGACTGTGAGACTCAAGCAACTATATACCGACACTGCAGTGCCCAAACTGCAGGAGCAGTTTAGCTACAAGAATATCCACCAAGTCCCCAAACTGACCAAGATCACGGTGAATCGGGGTCTTGGAGAAGCGTCTCAGAATTCTAAGGCGCTGGAAAATTCCTTGAGCGAAATTGCTGTAATTACGGGTCAGCGTCCGATTGTCACTCGCGCTAAAAAGGCCATTGCAGGCTTCAAGATTCGCGAAGGGATGCCCGTGGGCGTTAAGGTGACCCTGCGGGGAGAGCGAATGTATGCCTTTCTGGATCGATTAATGAGTCTTGCTCTGCCGCGTATTCGGGATTTTCGAGGCTTAAGTCCCAAGAGCTTTGACGGTCGAGGGAACTACACCTTGGGGCTGCGGGAACAACTCATCTTCCCTGAAGTTGAGTATGACAGCATTGACCAAATTCGAGGCATGGATGTGTCCATTAGCACCACCGCCACCACAGACGAAGAAGGTCGAGCACTATTGAAAGTTTTAGGGATGCCCTTCCGGGACAGCTAGGGGATTATTAAGGAGTACTTATGGCAGCGAATGACACTATCGGCGATATGCTTACCCGGATTCGGAACGCGAATCTGGCACGGCACCAAACCACCGAGGTTATGTCTACTAAAATGACCCGTAATATTGCCACGGTCTTAAAGGAAGAGGGCTTTATCTCTAACTTTGAAGATAGTGGAGAAGGGGTTCAAAAACGGCTTGTGATTCAGCTCAAGTATAAGGGCAAGCAGCGCCAGCCGATTATCAACACCCTCAAGCGGATCAGTAAGCCTGGACTGCGGGTGTACTCAAACCGTCAAGAATTGCCTCGAGTATTGGGCGGCATCGGCATTGCCATTATTTCCACCTCCAGCGGCATCATGACAGACCGTGATGCTCGTCGCCAAGGTGTCGGCGGTGAGGTTCTTTGCTACGTCTGGTAGAGCTTCCTTAGCATTATTGATTACGGAGTTGGCAACATGTCTCGCATTGGTAAACGCCCAGTAGAAATCCCTGATAAGGTCACAGTGACCTTGGAGGGTCAGTCTGTGGCGGTCAAAGGTCCAAAGGGCGAACTCTCAAGGGTATTACCCCCTGAAGTGGTTCTTGAGCAGCAGGATAAAACGATTATTGTTTCTCGGCGAGATGAATCTCGCAACGCACGTCAGCGTCATGGCCTCTGCCGCACTTTGATTGCCAATATGGTCGAGGGTGTAGATCGGGGATTTGAGAAGAAACTACAGATCATCGGAGTGGGCTATCGTGCCCAGGTTCAAGGCAAGAATCTTATTCTCAACGTGGGCTATAGCAACCCTGTAACCATTGAGCCGCCAGAGGGTGTTCAATTGGCGGTGGATGGCAACACCAACGTGATCGTCAGCGGCATTAATAAAGAAGTGGTCGGCAACACCGCCGCAACGATTCGAGCCGTGCGCCCCCCCGAACCCTACAAGGGCAAAGGCATTCGGTACGAGGGAGAATATGTACGCCGCAAAGTCGGTAAGGCAGGTAAGAAATAAATGAGAACTCGTAAGGAAGCAACCCGTAGTCGGCACCGTCGAGTCCGCCGGAAAGTTAGCGGTACAGCAGAACAGCCTCGTCTTGCTATTTTTCGCTCTAATCAGCATATTTATGCCCAAGTTATTGATGACGACCAGCAGCACACATTAGCTGCGGCTTCGTCCCTAGATGAAGCTGTAAAAACAAAGGTTTCATCAGGCAGTAACTGTGATGCCTCGGCCCAAGTAGGACAGTTGGTGGCCGAACGAGCATTGGAAAAAGGGATTAAGACGGTTGTCTTTGACCGAGGCGGCAATCTTTTTCATGGTCGGGTCAAGGCATTAGCCGATGCGGCCCGTGAAGCAGGACTACAGTTTTAAGCGAGGAAGATGAAAGATGGCAGGTCGTCGTAAAGGGAATCGCAGTCGCGAGAAAGAGACTAACTGGCAGGAGCGCGTGGTTCAAATCCGTCGCGTTTCTAAGGTGGTCAAGGGTGGTAAGAAGCTCAGCGTCCGAGCCATTGTTGTAGTTGGTAATGAGAAGGGCCAAGTGGGTGTCGGCGTTGGCAAAGCTAGCGACGTGATCGGGGCCGTTAAGAAGGGCGTTGCGGATGGTAAAAAGCAGCTTGTTGAAGTGCCCCTCACTAAGGCAAACTCTGTCCCTCATCCCATCACAGGGCGCGGTGGCGCGGCCAAGGTCATGCTACGACCGGCAGCGCCTGGAACCGGAGTGATTGCAGGCGGTGCAGTGCGGACCGTGTTAGAGTTAGCGGGTGTGCGCAATGTTTTAGCGAAGCAGTTAGGGTCGGATAATCCGCTTAATAATGCCCGGGCTGCTCTAGATGCCCTCGACTCTCTGCGGACCTTTGCTGGCGTGGCTGAAGAACGCGGCATTCCTGTTGAAAAACTATATGCATAGTGAGGCAGCGCATTGAACAGCGCTGCTTTGGTTGCATTGACTGATTTATGACCTGCATTCATTGACTGACTCATGAGACTACAAGACGCACAACCTAAGGCTGGTTCACAAAAACGACGTCGCCGCGTTGGTCGAGGTATTTCAGCGGGCCAAGGTGCAAGCTGTGGCTTCGGAATGCGGGGCCAAAAATCTAGATCCGGTCGTCCGACTCGCCCTGGCTTTGAAGGGGGACAGAACCCCCTCTATCGACGAGTTCCTAAGTTGAAGCATTTCACGCTGATTAACCAAAAGCACTATACGGTGATCAACGTTAGTAAATTGGGAGATCTTAAAAAAGGTACCGAGGTCACCCTTGCGTCTTTGATGGAGGCGGGGATTGTCACCTCTAATGATGGTCCGCTCAAGATTTTGGGAGATGGCGATCTCGCTGTTGCACTCACGGTTAAAGCTGCGGCTGCGACGAAGGGTGCGATCGCAAAAATCGAATCTGCAGGCGGCAGTTTCGAGGCTGTTTAATGCCCATCCATCCACCATCATCCATCCGCTTAGAGAGGTTCATTCGTCATGGTTGTTAGTCGAGGGAAATCCCCTACTGCTCAAGAGACCTTTATGCAAATGGCTGGGGCCGCAGGACTGCGGGGCCGGATTTTCATCACCTTGGGTCTTTTGATTCTGGTCCGTATGGGAATTTATCTCCCTGTACCCGGCATCAATCGAGACGTCTTTAAAGCAGCCTTTGCAGGCAACCCTATTCTTGGATTTCTAGATTACTTTTCCGGTGGCGGTATTTCTGCTGTCGGAATTTTCGCCCTGGGTATTATTCCCTTTATCAACGCTTCGATTATTCTGCAGCTTTTGACCGCTGCACTACCCTCCCTCGAACGACTCCAAAAAGACGAAGGCGAAGCAGGACGTCGCAAGATTTCGCAAATTACTCGCTACGTTGCCCTGGGTTGGGCCATTGCCCAAAGCATTGGTTTTTCGCTGCTGGTCAACAACACAGAGGGGGTTGTTAGCAGCCCCGGCCCTGCATTCATCTTTCAAATGGTGCTGGCTCTAACTGCTGGGTCTATGTTTGTGATGTGGGCCGGTGAAATCATTACTGAAAAGGGCATTGGCAACGGTGCATCCCTCCTGATTTTCTTAAGTATCGTCTCCGTTCTACCTCGCTCCATCAGCCAGACCATTGACTTTGCGCAGGGCGGCGGTAGCGTCGGTGGCGTCATCGCCCTAATTGTGGTGTTCCTCGTCATGATTGTGGGCATTGTCTTTGTCCAAGAGGGCACTCGCAGAATTCCCATTGTTTATGCTCGGCGACAGGTGGGACGACGTTTATATCGAGAGCAAAAGAGCTACTTACCCCTGCGCCTTAATTCCGGCGGCGTCATGCCAATCATCTTTGCGTCGGCCATGCTGGTCTTACCGAGTACGATTGCAGGCTTTGCCCGTAACGCAACCGTCGTTAAATACGCCAGTTATCTATCTCCCAACGGCCCATCCCCCTGGATCTACGTCATCTTCTATATGTCGATGATTATCTTCTTCAGCTATTTCTATGCCTCACTGATTATCAATCCCGTTGATCTCTCGCAGAACTTGAAGAAAATGGGAGCCAGCATCCCGGGCATTCGCCCAGGACGAGCGACCACGGAATATATCGAAGGCGTACTCAATCGCCTCACTCTTCTGGGCGCTATATTTTTAGGAGCCGTTGCCATTGTGCCGGTGGCCGTCGAAAACGCCACTAAGGTCACTACGTTTCAAGGACTAGGCGCAACATCACTACTCATCCTGGTGGGCGTTGCCATTGATACGGCTAAACAAATTCAGACCTATGTCATCTCTCAGCGATACGAAGGCATGGTGAAGGACTAGTGATGCGTCTGATACTCTTTGGCCCCCCCGGCGCTGGCAAAGGAACGCAAGCCGCCGCATTATCTGCCCACCTTCAAGTTCCCCACATCTCGACCGGCGATATTTTTCGAGCCGCGATCGCAGATCAATCAGAGCTTGGACAGAAGGTTCAAAGCTACCTTGATGAAGGAACGCTGGTGCCCGATGCCGTCGTGATTGATATGGTTGAGGAACGCCTTGCCAAGGACGATATTGCATCCGGCTGGATCCTAGACGGCTTTCCGCGCACGGTGCCTCAGGCTGAAGCGCTGGACGAGCTTTTGTCCAAGATTAACCAGGATTACAGTTGGGTTCTTAACATTCAAGTCGCAGAATCATTATTGGTGGCGCGGCTACTAGAGCGGCAGCGCAAGGATGATACTGAGCATGTCATTCAAGAGCGACTCAATGTCTATCGGGAGCAAACGGCACCCGTGCTTGAATTCTATGGCAACGGAACTCGGCTCGTTAATATTGACGGCGCGGCGGCGGTTGAAACAGTCACCTCAAGAATTCAAAGTGCTATTACAGGGGGCTAGCTCACATCTAGAGGAATCATTAGCCTCTAGTTCTCAAGGTTCCAGTTCAGCAGTAGAGGAGGAATTAGCCCTTGGCTAAGCAAGATGCAATTGAAATGGAGGGTACGGTTACTGAATCATTGCCTAACGCAATGTTTAGGGTTGACTTAGACAATGAGATGAACGTTCTAGCCCACATTTCTGGAAAAATCCGTCGGAACTATATCAAAATCCTGCCGGGAGATCGTGTCAAAGTAGAACTGAGTCCCTATGATCTGACCAAGGGACGAATTACCTACCGACTGCGCAAAAAATAGTATAATTGAGAGTCTGTTTATAAATACGCACAACAGCGCTATAATTAAAGTTTTGTAGAATTAAGAGTTAAGACATGAAAGTTCGTTCATCGGTACGCAGAATGTGTGACAAGTGCCGAGTCATCCGCCGTAGAGGCCGAGTCATGGTTATTTGTTCCAACCCAAAGCACAAGCAGCGTCAAGGTTAAATTTTGACGGTAGGGCCGCAGAAAGACAGTAGAGCATACTTTCTAATGGCCAATATTAAGCAAACGAATGCTCACCCCAGGGAGATAGAGAAGAGTGGCCAGAATTTCCGGTGTTGACCTGCCTCGCGAAAAGCGCATTGAAATAGGTCTGACCTATATTTATGGGATCGGTCTAAAGCGATCGCAAGATATCTTGGCGGCGGCGGGTGTGAACCCAGACACGCGGGTTAGAGATCTGAGCGATACAGACATTACCGCCCTGCGCAACACGATCTCGACCTATCAGGTTGAAGGCGACCTTAGACGCTGGGAGTCCATGAACGTTAAGCGTCTCATGGACATTGGTGCCTACCGAGGGCGTCGCCATCGGTTAGGTCTACCCGTCCGAGGTCAGCGGACCGGTACCAACAGTCGCACCCGTAGAGCAGGGCGTCGGACTGTTGCAGGCAAGAAAAAAGCCCCATCGAAGAAGTAGTCATCTTTTCTCTCGTCACCGTTGGTCTGCACTGATGGTGTTTCCAGATTATTCAGTTATTTCAATCATTCGGAATCAGTATGGCAAAGCAACCAGCAAAACGAGCCGGGGGACGCAAGCAAAAGAAGCATATCCCTAATGGCGTTGCTCATATCCAGTCAACGTTTAACAACACCATCGTTACCATCAGTGATGTAGGTGGTGAAGTTGTGTCTTGGGCCTCTGCTGGCTCCAGTGGATTTAAAGGAGCCAAAAAAGGCACCCCGTTCGCAGCTCAAACAGCTTCTGAGAGCGCCGCTCGAAGAGCCATTGATCAGGGTATGCGCCAAATTGAAGTGATGGTGAGTGGTCCCGGTGCTGGCCGTGAAACAGCCATCCGTGCACTCCAAGGTGCAGGGCTAGAGATTACGTTGATTCGAGATGTAACTCCTATTCCCCACAATGGATGCCGCCCCCCCAAGCGTCGGCGCGTTTAGACTTGGGCGGCCCAACCCTTTTTCGTCTAACGTAGCAAAAAGAATTTGGGTTGAGATATAGGACTCAGCATCAAGAGCGGACAGGTGGTGAACCACGCTCACCACAAGCAGGAGCAACAAGGGAGAATTCTTAGTGGCGCAATTTCAGGTTGAATGTGTCGAATCAAATACTGAAGCGGATTACAGCCAGTATAGCAGGTTTGTTTTAGAACCCTTAGATAAGGGGCAAGGGACCACCATGGGTAACGCCCTCAGACGGGTGTTACTGGCAAATTTACAGGGATCCGCCGTCACGGCGGTACGCATTGCAGGCGTAAACCATGAATTCGCAACCATTCCAGGGGTGCGGGAAGACGTACTCGACATCTTGCTGAACATGAAGCAGATGGTCCTGCGCAGCCACAGCGGCGACCCTCAAATTGGCCGTCTCTTTGTGCAGGGACCGGCGACCGTTACGTCTAAGAACTTTGAACTTTCAGCAGATATCGAAGTCATTAACCCAGAGCAATATGTGGCAACGCTCTCTAGTGATGCCACCTTGGAGATGGAATTTAAGGTAGAGCTGGGCAAAGGCTATAAATCGATCTCTAAAAGCCAGGACGATGCCGCTGCTCTGGACTTTTTACAGCTTGATGCCGTCTTCATGCCTGTGCGTAAGGTGAACTACACCGTTGAAGATGCCCGCGTCGGTGGAGCGCTAGGCAAAGACCGGCTCATTTTAGATATCTGGACCAACGGTAGCCTGACGCCCCAGGAAGCCCTTAGTCAAGCTGCGGCTATTCTAGTGGACCTGTTCTATCCGCTCAAGGATGCGAGCTTCAGAGCTACTGAAGAGTCAGAGGTCGAAGAAGAGGATGAGACCAATCAGATTCCGATTGAAGGCTTAAATCTTTCTGTACGCGCTTACAACTGTCTCAAGCGCGCCCAGATTAACAGCGTGGCTGATTTGCTTGACTACACCCAAGAAGATCTTTTAGAGATAAAGAACTTCGGGTCTAAGTCCGCAGAAGAGGTCATTGAAGCGCTCCGGATTCATCTGGGTATTACGCTTCCCTACGAAAAGTCTTCTAAGAATAGCTAAAGGACTCTCCATTATGCGTCACGGTTGTCGTGTTCCTAAGCTGGGTAAACCAGCCGATCAACGTAAAGCACTCCTGCGTGCTCTCACCACTCAGCTCATTCGTCATGGCCGGATTACGACGACCAAGGCACGGGCACAGGCGGTACGCTCCCAAGCGGACAAAATGATTACCCTCGCTAAAGATGGCTCCTTGGCCTCTCGTCGCAAGGCGCTGGGGTATATCTATGACAAGCAGCTCGTCCACGCTCTGTTCGACCAAGTCAAGGAACGATATAGCGATCGCAACGGTGGCTATACCCGGATTATCCGTACTGTTCGTCGACGCGGTGACAATGCTGAGCAAGCGATCATTGAGCTGACCTAGAACCACACTATGACCGCTGCCCCTCCATCGACGTTAAAGCGAATTGCCCTGGTTATTCAATACCTGGGCACTCATTTTCATGGTTGGCAGCGACAACCCCACCATCGCAGTGTTCAAGCTGATATTGAACAAGCACTGGCAACCATTACAGGGCAGCCTATTACCCTGTACGGAGCGGGTCGAACGGATTCTGGTGTTCATGCCGCAGCTCAGGTTGCTCATTTCGAGACAGATTCGCCCATTCCGCCCCAGCGATGGGCTAGGGTGCTCAACCGCTATCTACCCGAAGATGTCGTTATTCGTGGCTCTGACGTTGTTCCACCTACTTGGCATGCCCGATTTTCGGCCCACTGGCGACGGTACCGCTATTGTCTTTATACTGATCCAAGCCCTAACCTATTTGTGCGTCCCTTCACTTGGCATTACTATTACAAGCCTCTAGACGTGGATAAAATGCAGGCAGCTCTCGATCCGCTGGTGGGTCAGCATCATCTCGCCGCCTTTCATCGTGCCAATTCTAGCCGTCCCCATTCTTGGGTAGATGTGCAGGAGGTGAAATGCCAGCGCACGTCCCTTAAAAATGGTCAGCTCTCCGATGCCCTCATCGAAATTGAAGTGCAGGCCAGCGGTTTTCTGTACGGCATGATGCGCCTGCTGGTGGGAATGCTGGTGCAGGTGGGGCGAGGGTTGCGATCGCCAGAGAGCTTTACCCAGATTTGGAAAACGGAGCAGCGAGAGCAGGTCCGCTATGCGGCTCCCCCCCAGGGTCTGTGTTTGCTCAGGGTGGGCTATCCAGTCTTTCCCTTTCCGCCTGAGGTTTGGTTTGATACCTTCCCTCTGTTTCAGTTGTCCCCCGGCGCTGCCGTTTAAGTCTTTTACCCTGTTAGCTTTGCCAAGTTGAGACGTTCCATGCAAAAAACCTACCTCCCTTCTACAGCGACCCTTGAACACAAGTGGTACGTCGTTGATGCTGAAAACCAACGTCTTGGGCGGCTCGCCACCCAAATTGCGATGGTACTGCGGGGTAAAACAAAGCCCAGCTATACCCCCTTTATGGATACCGGTGATTTTGTGGTGGTCATCAACGCCGACAAGGTTGCCGTCACTGGGCGCAAGGGTGAACAAAAGCTTTACCGCCGCCATTCAGGACGACCGGGCGGTATGAAGACTGAGACCTTTGACCATTTGCAAAAGCGTCTGCCTGAGCGCATTATCGAAAAGGCCGTTAAGGGGATGTTGCCCAAGAATGCGTTGGGCCGTCAGCTCTTCACAAAGCTGAAGGTCTATGCTGGTCCTGACCATCCTCACGATGCTCAGACCCCTGAAATATTAACCATTCAGACCATCCCAGGAGATAAAAGCTAATGCAAGCGACCGAGCAATCCAATCGAGTTAGTTATGCCGGTACGGGCCGTCGGAAGTCATCTGTCGTCCGGGTTCGTCTTGTCCCTGGGTCTGGAAATTTGACGATTAACGGCAAGCCAGGTGATCTTTACCTGCAGTTCAATCCGACCTATCTGGCCCTGGTTAAAGCCCCTCTGGAGTCATTAGGGCTAGAGGGGGATTATGACATTCTCGCCAATGCCCGAGGCGGTGGCTTAACCGGACAGGCTGATGCCATTCGACTGGGCGTGGCTCGTGCCTTGTGCCAGCTTGACCCTGAGAATCGAAAGCCGTTGAAGATAGAGGGATACCTCACCCGTGACCCTCGTGCCAAAGAACGGAAGAAATATGGTCTTCGTAAGGCTCGTAAGGCTCCTCAGTACTCGAAACGATAGACGTTATCCTTCCATCTGCAAACTCATTTATCGATAGACCCATGCCTAAATCAGAGATTCATCCCGAGTGGTACCCCGAAGCCAAAGTCTATTGCGACGGTGCAGTGG
>JBAUJD010000045.1:0-10554 GCA_049683515.1 Thermosynechococcaceae cyanobacterium
GACTCACTAGACTCCATGACATTGCGGATACTTGGAGACTTGCTCATGATTGAAAGCACACGACAGAAGTACTTTCAGGACTTATGGGTAAGGCATAGCGTAGTAAAGAGTTGGTTGTTGCTTGTCAAATAGGTTTGTGCCTGTATGCCCGCTTTCGTCAACGTAGAAGAACATCTATTTATGCCCTTGAAGGATAATTTCTCATTCTTATTGTTGACGAGTCATCTACTTATCCTTACAAATATCATCTTAACTTTGCCTCTTCACAGCATCCTCAAACTCTTACCTTAGGTTTTTGGTAGAGGCACTTGAGGTGCTTCTACCCCTTATATTGCCTAGGCTGGGAGTCGCCCCACATGACTAGCAAAACCTTCGCCACCCTTGATGGTAACGAAGCCGTCGCCAAGATTGCCTACGCTCTCAACGAAGTGATCGCCATCTACCCGATCACCCCTGCTTCACCGATGGCGGAATGGGCCGATGCCTGGACTGCAACTAAGCAACCCAACCTCTGGGGCACTGTCCCCGCCATTATCGAAATGCAGAGTGAAGGCGGCGTTGCCGGTGCCGTCCACGGCGCTTTGCAAACCGGAGCCTTAACAACAACCTTCACGGCATCGCAGGGATTGCTGTTGATGATTCCCAACCTATACAAAATTGCCGGTGAACTCACCTCTGCCGCCTTTCACATTGCCGCCCGCTCCGTTGCCGCCCAGGCGCTATCTATCTTTGGGGACCACAGTGACGTGATGGCGGCGCGGGGAACGGGCTTCGCTATGCTTTGTGCTGCCTCCGTTCAAGAAGCTCAAGATTTTGCTGCGATCGCAACTGCTACAACCCTACAATCGCGCATCCCTTTCCTTCATTTTTTCGACGGCTTCCGCACCTCCCACGAAGTTCAGAAAATTGAGCTGCTGCCCACCTCAGCTCTCCGCACCATGATTCAAGAAGAATCAGTCTGTGCTCATCGGTCCCGCGCCCTCAGCCCCGATCACCCCGTCATTCGAGGCACTGCCCAAAACCCCGATGTCTTCTTCCAAGCCCGAGAAACGGTGAACCCTTACTACCAGGCTTGCCCAGAATTGACCCAAAACGTAATGGACCAATTCGCCCAACTCACCGGACGGCAGTATCAGCTCTACGAATATCACGGCGATCCAGATGCCGAAAGCATCATTGTCCTCATGGGTTCCGGCTGCGAAACGGTCCACGAAACCGTCGATGCCCTCAATGCTCAAGGTGCCAAAGTCGGCCTCATCAAAGTGCGCCTCTATCGCCCCTGGGATGCAGAGCGCTTTATCGCCGCCCTCCCCATCACTACAAACGCGATCGCAGTCCTAGATCGCACCAAAGAACCCGGAAGCCAAGGCGAACCCCTTTATTTAGATGTGCTCTCCACCCTCCAAGAACTCAACTCATCCCATCCCCTCTCCCCATCACCCCAGATCATCGGCGGACGCTACGGCCTTTCTTCAAAGGAATTCACTCCCGCAATGGTCAAAGGCATCCTCGATAACCTTGCTGCAGACCCGCCTAAAAATCACTTCACCATCGGCATCAACGACGACGTTTCTCACACTAGCCTGACCTACGATCCGGGCTTTTCCACTGAATCAGAGCAAGTCGTGCGAGCCATCTTCTACGGCCTCGGCTCAGACGGAACTGTAGGAGCCAATAAAAATACAATCAAAATTATTGGTGAACAAACCGATAACTACGCCCAAGGCTACTTTGTCTACGACTCCAAGAAATCTGGCTCAGTCACCGTCTCTCACCTCCGGTTTGGACCCGAACCGATTCGTGCCACCTATCTGATTGAGCAAGCTAACTTTGTCGCCTGCCATCAGTGGGATTTTCTCGATAAGCTCAATGTCCTCAAAGCTGCGCAGTCTGGTGCAACGGTCCTCCTCAATAGTCCTTACCCTTCGGCAGACGTTTGGGAACACTTACCCGCTCCTGTTCAGCAGCAGATTCATCAGAAACACCTGAAGCTATTCAGTATCAACGCCAATCAGGTGGCCCGTGCGGCTGGGATGGGGGGACGCATTAACACCGTCATGCAGGTGTGCTTCTTTGCTTTGTCTGAAATTTTACAAAGGGAAGATGCGATCGCAAATATCAAGCAAGCCATTCGCAAAACCTACGGTAAAAAGGGCGCAGAGATTGTCCAGATGAACCTCAAAGCCGTCGATGCCACCCTAGAACAACTATTTGAAGTCCCCATCGGCGAACCCAACAGCATTGCGGAAACCAACGGACGCAAATCAACCATTCCCGACACCGCCCCCCAATTTGTCCGTGAAGTTCTCGGTTGCATGATGCAGCGCGAAGGAGATGCCCTACCCGTCAGCGCCCTACCCGTTGATGGCACCTATCCCACCGGGACAACGAAGTTTGAGAAACGGAACATTGCTCAGGACATCCCTGTTTGGGATCCAGATGTCTGCGTTCAGTGCGGAAAATGTGTCATGGTCTGCCCCCATAGCGTCATTCGCAGCAAGGTCTACGAGCCACAGCAGCTAGAGCAGGCACCGTCAACCTTCAAAAGTACCGAAGCGCGAGACCATGCCTGGACCGATCTCAAGTTCACAATTCAAGTAGCCGCCGAAGACTGCACCGGATGTGGGATTTGTGTGGATGTCTGTCCCGCCAAAAATAAGGCCATGCCGCGCTTGAAAGCCATCAACATGGAACCCCAGCGCCCTCTAAGGGAAACAGAGCGCCAGAACTGGGATTTCTTCCTAGACTTGCCCAACCCGGATCGACAATCGCTGAACCTGCACAAAATCAGTCATCAACAGATGCAGGAGCCTTTATTCGAGTTTTCAGGAGCTTGCGCTGGCTGTGGCGAAACGCCCTATCTCAAACTAGTGACACAACTGTTTGGAGATCGCCTGGTGGTCGCCAATGCCACCGGCTGCTCCTCGATCTATGGAGGCAACCTGCCCACAACGCCTTGGTCCCACAACGCTGAAGGACGTGGCCCCGCTTGGTCGAACTCGCTGTTTGAAGACAATGCGGAATTTGGATTAGGCTTCCGAGTCTCCATTGATAAGCAAACGGAGCTAGCGAGAGAACTGCTTCAACAGGTCGCTGCCGAAGTGGAAATCGAGAAGGACTATATTCAATTCCTAGCTGACACCATTCTCAATGCATCCCAAAACGATGAGGCAGATATTGCAGAACAACGTCAGCAGGTGAGCATCCTCAAGCAGTGGCTCACAGACGTTGACCACCACATTAAGACCCATCCGAGTCTGGGCGATCGCCTCTCACTAAAAGCCAAAGTGCAGCAGCTCAAAGCATTAGCGGATTATCTGGTTAAGAAGAGCATCTGGATTATCGGTGGCGATGGCTGGGCCTATGACATTGGCTATGGTGGCCTCGATCATGTGTTAGCCAGTGGCCGCAACGTCAATATTCTGGTACTCGATACCGAAGTCTATTCCAATACCGGCGGTCAAATGTCGAAGGCAACACCGAGAGGCGCAGTGGCGAAGTTTGCCGCCGGGGGTAAGCCTGCACCCAAGAAAGATCTGGGTTTAATGGCGATGACCTATGGCAATGTCTACGTCGCTAGTGTCGCAATGGGGGCCAAGGATGAACATACCCTTAAAGCGTTTCTAGAAGCTGAATCCTATGAAGGGCCATCCCTGATCATTGCCTACTCTCACTGCATCGCCCACGGCATCAATATGTCCACCGCTATGCACCATCAAAAATCGTTGGTGGAAGCGGGCCGCTGGCTCTTGTATCGACATGATCCGCGCCGGGTTGCCCAAGGCGAAAACCCACTGGTGATAGATTCACGAATGCCCAAGGTACCTGTCACTCAGTCCATGTATACCGAGAATCGGTTCAAAATGCTGACGCGCAGTCAGCCCGAAGCTGCTCAGCAATTGCTAGAAGAGGCTCAACATGATGTGAATACCCGCTGGCAACTCTATCAATATCTAGCGGCACGGCCTCCATTGGGCCATCCCTAATGACAATAAGCCTTGCTAATCCGAAATCGGAGGGTAAATTAATGCAATCTAAATCGACCAAACCGATTCAATCAAAATATGTTCAGGTCATTGCGACCCTTTTTCTGACCGCCGCAATAGTGCTGCTGTTGACGGCCTGTGAGCAGTTGAAGCGAGATAAATCATGGCTAATCGCGTCACAGCCCCAAGCTCAAAGAGACTCGATTAAGGTGAACAGCTCCCGCGTGGCTTTTGAGGGAAAACCGACGGTGATTGCTGCTGAAATGACAAAGGGAAACAGAACGCTGACCCTTCGAGATCAAGCGGGTTTCCCTGCTTGGCGGGGGTGTGGTCCATAACCCAAAAATCAATGTCTAACTGATATTTAAGGAGGTTGTTATGCAAAGGCACCTATGGGACCAAAATATTTTATTCCGACAGCTCTACGATCCAGAATCGAGTACCTATACCTACCTGATTGCAGATCTAAGCATCCATAAAGCTCTGTTGCTTGATCCAGTGCTTGAGCAATATGACGGATTTTGCCCTGGATGTGGCTTTCATAGTGAGCAGCCTTGTCAGTCTCTAAACCGACTTCTTCATCCAGACGATTGAGCATGGCCTGTTCGCGTTTCCGAATCGATTGACGATGACCTGCCATCAAGGCGCGAGAGCGCTCTGAAAGCGGCACCACCATGATTTTGATGTCCTTGGGTGGTACAGTCACAGCCCCTTTAGGCTCGTGCGCCTGTGTGTGGATGCCTGTGCAGTAAGCGATGCCCCGATATTTTAGGTTATAGCTGGGCTTCATAACCGGCACTTCAAGGGTTTGAAAGGTGACGGGTAGACCCCGATATTTACCTTTTGCATAGGTCGGACCATAGACAACCCTCGGCGGGTTGTAGTCATAGGTGATACCACGATAAGTGAGTTTCATAACGTCGCCTCCCTAAAATCTTGGCATGATTAGATGAGGCGCGTTCCTTCGAGATTGCACTCTACTTCCATCCCTCTGGCCTGCCAGCATTCGCCAGACAGCCCACAGAGATGAACGATTTATCCTTCTTTATGTCTGTATTTTACGAAAATAAGTTGAGGAAGTTTTGAGGCTAAAAATGGACCTCAATGCACATCTTATCCACATAAGTCTATGCAAGGATGAAGATGAAGAGGTCTAAGACTATATCACCTCTTCAAACCGTTCAAAAGTGTCATTATCTGTCGTATTTCTTCGATGAGATCGTCCTTGATATAGCCCATTTATAAATGCAGGTTGATCGGCAACCATCGCACAGAGGAAAAGGCACTAAAGGAGGAGTGGCTATGAGACTCAAGTTTGCGATCACATCTACACTCTTAGCATTGCTGTGCCTGACTGCACCCGCAGTAGCCGAAAACCCTGATCATGTGCGTCAACTGCTAGACACCAGCGCCTGTCAAGGATGCGACCTATCGGGTGCCGATCTTACCCAGGCTCACCTGATTGGTGGAGATCTCAGAGATACAAATTTGCGAGGTGCGATTCTAGTTGAAGCCAATCTCGAAGGTGCTGATTTGACGGGGGCTGATTTGACCGGTGCGAACCTAAGTCAAGCATTTCTTACTAATTCGTGCTTGAACAACACAAACCTGACGGGAGTGAATTTCTCTAACTCAATTATGTACCATGCCGAAGCCGAAAATGCCTTGATCCGTAATGTCATTCTTACGGGTGCCGAGATCTTTGAGACTCCTATTAGTGTAGGTGGCCCCATCGAAAATTAGCTCGGCTACTTTTTGAAGCTCCTCACTCTAGCCCCTTCGCCCTAGGGCAAAGGAGCTAAATTGTAAATTCATGTCTGTCTTGAAAATAGCATTTTTAATTCATCGTATTTAAGCAAAAATACTGAGTCCTAGAATAGTAAGGTCTCCCATCATTTATTCAAGGTAAAGTAGAGAGAGTTTCACCTTCAGGCAAGGACTTTTAAACGCATTGATCTCTGTGAATATTGCTATAATAGAGGTGTAGAGAGTAGCGGACCTACCTCCACCATAGACAAAGTGGTCACGCTCTATCAAAGAGCAACGCCAAACTAGGATCTAGAAAGAGGCTGCTATGTGAGGTTTGAGTGAGTCGCTACAATCTCGGTTCACCTAAAAAAGGTTACGGAGGAAACCTTGGAAAATCCAATAGAAAACATTTAACGGGCTAAGTCAGCGAGGGACAAGGCCCGTTAAATTTATCAAAGGTACTCGTGCCATGAGCTACCCCTGTCTTACCAAAGCCCCTGTCTTCCCCTTCACCAACGAAGAGATCGCTGACCCATTGGAACAGGTGGCCGATTTGCTAGAGACGCAGGATGCGAATCCCTATCGTGTCAGAGCCTATCGGCAGGCCGCCCAAACCCTTCGGGTTCTTGACTACTCTGCGGTAGAGCTGTTGCAAACTGAGGGGAAAGCGGGTTTAGAAAAACTACCCGGAATCGGTAAGAGTCTGTCAGCCTCGCTGGAGGAGTTGATTCATGCCGGACGGCTACGTCTTTTAGAACGCCTGCAGGGAGAAGTCTCACCGGAAGATCTGTTCACCACTATTCCCGGCATTGGTGAGGAGCTGGCCCATCGGCTGCACCTCGAACTCGGTCTTGAAACCCTAGAAGAGTTGGAGTTGGCTGCCCATGAGGGTAGACTTGAACAGTTGAAGGGCTTTGGCCTCCGCCGCACTCGTTTGGTGCGTAACGAATTAGCCACGATGCTCAGCCGCTCTGCCCGCCAACGCGCCCGCCTCATTCATGGGCAAGCGGCCTATGGTTCTGCATCGCTACCGCTCTCACCGACTGTCGATCTAATTTTAGAAGTGGATGCTCAGTACCGACAACTGGCGGCAGCAGGCAAGCTGCGAACCATTACGCCGCGCCGATTTAACCCAGACCGGAAACGTTGGCTACCGATCCTACATTTAGAACAGGACGGCTGGTCCTTTACGGCCCTCTATTCCAACACGGCCCGTGCCCATGAATTAGGTAGAACCCACGATTGGGTCGTGATCTACTATGAACGTGAAGGGCACGAGGCTCAATGCACTGTCGTTACTGAAATTCGTGGTTCTCTGAAGGATCGGCGAGTGGTTCGAGGCCGAGAAGCAGACTGTGCGAGTGCTTATGCCTGAAGCTCTTTATCGAGCCGGAGGTGTCATTATCCATCTTGCTGTAGAACCTGAGCCACTGTTGCCTGCACCTTAGGCTGATTCATCATAAAGCCATGAATGACCGGAAATTCGATTGGCTGATCCGAGGTCGAGAGGCGCGTTTCATTAAGGGCAACCATGCCATCATTCACCTCCATTCCGAAGGGACTCCAATGGCCACGAGGGCCACTAGTACCCGCAATGATGGTATATGCCGTCTGTAAAGAGGGCAATGTTTTATAGAACTTGTCACTAGCAAGACTCTCACCGCAGGTGCCTGAGAACCACTGGAAGGGCCATACATTCCAGGCCATTTCTGCCAAGCGAGGCGGCTGATTGGGAGTTCCCAACATCACAACGTGTCGGGGCAGGGTGAGTTCTGTCACTGCCAAGGCTGAGCGCGTGAGGATGCCTCCGAGTGAGTGGGCCACAATTCCGTAAGGGCCGAGAGCTGCTAACTGACGGAGTTTATTTTGTAGTCGCGTCACGATGCGCTCATAGGGTTCGGCAAAGGCTGCATACCCAAAGGATTCAGTTTGATGGCCAGACTGAATGAGATGATTTGAGAGGCCCGCCATTGAGAGTGGGGTTCTCCCTAAACCGTGAATTAAAAGGACGTTCATTGTGCCTTGCTCCGTGAATCGGATATGAGCCATACTTCTACTTTAGCAATTGCGACTTTGAGGCGACCAATTGATCGAGTTCGTGCTGCATGTGGGTTCGGACTTTTTCGTAGCAGGTATTTACGTAGTTGCGATCGCAAGCCACTTCATACCCATAGCGTTCAAACACAATCGGTGGGCACACCCTTGTCTGAATCGGCACTGGCAGCGGAATATTAGGCAAGGGACCAAACGCCACACCCCAAGGCAGTCCCAGATACACCGGAAAGACATCAGGATCGATGCCACCCAGCCAGGGCATTCCCCAATCATGGAGCTGTTCGATGAAGCCATAGAAATCGGCCAGCACAATCAACGTCTCATGAGCACCGTTCGAGATCAGCGGCACAATCGGCACTTCTTGCTCTAAGGCCAGCTTGATGAATCCGGTCCGACCCGCGAGGTTGATTTTATTCCGTTGCCAATAGGGACGAAAGACATCTTGGGCACCACCGGGATAGACCAAAATACTAGAGCCACTTCGGAAAGCTGCGATCGCCATCTTCGGGTGGGCCATCACACAGCCAATCTGACCCGCCAGTTGCGCCAGAGGAGGACAGGTCGCCTTAAACGCCTGCCAAATGCCCGGATGCAGCAACCCATAAATTGATCGTTCAATCCCAAACTGCCGGACCCAGTCGTACATCGACATATACATATCGGGAGCCGCCAGCCCCCCATTGTGAGAGCCAACCATCAACACTGGCCCTTCGGGGACATGATGCCAACCACTGGTTTGGACCTGAAAATAGGTGTGATACAGCCAATCTAATAGCGGCATCATTCGTCGGATAACTTGAGGATCGCGATAGTCGAGGGACCAACCCAGCTTCGGGCTGTCCTTGGGTTGAATCAACATAAAGACGCCGGTTGCTCCTGATCGTTATCTTCATCTGAGTTTAGACGAAGGAGATGGAAGTCCCTGTTCGCTCGTTACGCCAATCAATGACACCTTTCAATACTCTCCCTCCAGAATTGATACCGCTGGCGAAATAAATATTTGTTTACAGTACAGCCCCTTGCGGCACCCTAAATCCCCCATTCTGGGGGACTTTGAGCCTGTATCTAGGCTTGATTCGGTGGTCAGAAATTTCAAATCTTTTTCTCATCAAATATCTGTGCAACAAAACAGGTGAAGTCCCTCACTGGTGGGGGATTTAGGGGGCGAGTGCAAAGTGGTAGGCATGAGCGAAAGTGGCTTATGTGACTGAATGTATATTTCGCCAGCGGTATCAGAATTGGGGGGCCGGGGGGGCAGTGCAACCGCTCTGGCACGTTCTCAGAACATCACTAAAATGGGGAATGTCGAAGGTTCAATGTTTAGCCCCAACGGTTGAAACAGAAAATCTCACACCCGACTTAGGGAGGCTAGTGAAAGGTCTTTAGGTTGGGTAACAAAAATGAGCAATCATGCAGTATTTTTCTCATTTACCTTATTTAGCCAATCAACTCAGCGACCCGCACGGCTGAAGTAATCGCTCCTTCATGCAAGCCATCCCCAAGATACGCACCCGCATGGTAAGTGCTATTCTCTCCATTGGTTTCCACCACTTCATCGCGAGAGTGGAACGACTCAACCGTATACAGCGGGGTGTGATGCTCCTGGATATGGAGGATTTTATCCTTGCGAATTAAGTTGCCCATATCAAAGGCCAAACTATAGCGTTGAGTACCCTCAATGCCGCAAAGCTGATTGAGAAAAGCATTGTAGCCCCAGCCCTCATCTGTTTGGAAAAAGTCAAATTCCGAGGGCTGTTCAATACTGTAGCGATCGTACATCGAAGTATCTGAATGTAAAATCGTCCGTACTCGGTTCTCTTGCCAAGCAGAAAAGCGTTGGGTTTCCGCTAGCGTTGGATCAGCCAACAGCTTCATCACCTGCTCGGGCGGGGCTGCCAAAACCACTTTGTCAAAATGCTGCTGTCCCTCTGGCAGCTCAACGATAACGCCATTAGACCGAGTAATAGACCTGATCTTCGCATTCAGAAAAACTTTGCCCTTAAAGCGCTTCAAGATCTTCTCAATATAGGAATACACCCCCCCCTTGATTCTGAACCACTCCACAAAAATATCTTGGCGCAACGCTGGAATCGCTAGCTCCGCAGGAAAATCATCAATCAGTCCAAAGGGTATGGAATAGCTGTACATGGTCAATAACTTGAGCCAGCAATTGCGAATACAGGGCCGCTGTAAATGCCGCGATAGGGGCTGATCGTAAAAATCTTGCATTTTAGGAAACTGCATTCTCACCCAAAATCCAGCCGAACGCGCATACAACGTCTCTAGTCTCAAGTACTCCCGAAATCGCTGCAGTCCCGTGAAGTTATTGCGAATCATGCCTCCTGAGAGGAAGTGGCGACCATCTTGCAAGAACAAAGCGGAACCAATCTCGACCGGCTCTAACTCAACCTCTAAAGATTGCATCAGTGCCAAGAAATTACGAAAAGTGGCTGGAAACTCCAGCACACCATTTTCTAAGATCTGATCACAGTCTGAATGGTTTGGCTGTACGTTTTTGTTGAGGGTGCGAATGTGCCCGCCGAGGACAGGCTGGCTCTCAAAGACTGTGACGTGATGCCCTTGCTGATCTAGCAGGTAGGCCGTTGCCATACCGCTGGCACCACCGCCAATAATTGCGATTCTCATTAGTTTTCAGCCTTTCCCTAAAATGACATCACCAGAGAGTCGTTGATAGAGGAGTGCCCCGGTCCAGAACGTGGGTCCAAACCCTGGATAGCCGGAGGACGCATTACAGAAGTAGAAG
>JBAUJD010000046.1:0-4620 GCA_049683515.1 Thermosynechococcaceae cyanobacterium
CGTCAGTAGGGGTGACGTATAATATAAGTTAGAATGACAACTCACTTTTCGATCAATAGTTAATTAGTCCGTATAGTTAAAAGCTTGAGAGAGATGAAAATTAAGCAAATAATAATCAGCACTATCTTTTTGGATTTAATGCTTAGTTTTTATGGTAAAGCTTTTGCTCAATCCAAAGCTGTAGTATTAGAACCTCAGTCATGTATATCTGAAGCCAGACTACGATCAGAATCAAGTCTTATTTCTACTCATGTTCAATTTATCAACAGGAAGTCCTTTCGCGTTAAAGCTTACTGGATAGATTTTGCAGGTAAGCGTCAACATTATTTTGATTTGGAGCCTAATCAAGTACGTTGGCAGCAAACTTTTACATCTCATCCTTGGGTAATTACGAGTTCAGGAGAAAATCAGCCATGCCTAGACATATTTTTGCCACCATTTCTCACAGACGGAGTTGCAATAATAGAGTAGCATGAATTAGAAATGTTAATATATCTAGCACTAGCAAGCGACTGCACTCGGAACAGTAATTAGGGCTACTGTTTATAATGCCAATTCTATCACCGTCCGGTGAGCCGCAGGCTCTAGGTTTTTGTCCAGTCCATTTCTGTTTGTATTGCTGAGCTTTAGTTTCAGAACTTTTGGGTTTTGGTAGTCAGTGTTGTTTGTGGAGTGGAGGGGCGATCGCCATTCACTAAACCACCCAAAATCTTGGCGCAGGCGGTACAATATTTTAAGTTCAAGTTGCTGTACTCCCTATGTCTAACTATTCATTGGAGCGGATGGTCGGTACACACGAGCTAGTGGCTTATTTTTCGGGCCACCGCTCAATTCAAGGCCGTTGGGCTGCTTAAATCTTGGATGGTGACTGTCCCTTAGATTTACTCGCCGGGATTCAGGGTTAAGTGAGAGTACGTAATCTTTTCTCAAGGGTTATGAAACGGATTGACATTGATCGCATTTCAGAAATTCAGCCAGGATCAATTGATCATCTCGTTGAGGAAAGCTTGTCCCAAGGATTTCGGTTTGTTGAGCAGCTAATTCAAGAGTCCTGTAGTGGTCTGAATTGCTTTGACAAGTCGGGTGAAGTGCTACTTGCAGCGTCAGTGCAAGGTACAGTAGTCGGCATCGGTGGGTTAAATCAAGATCCCTATTTCAATGATTCTCATGTTGGACGATTGCGGCATTTGTACATTGAGGCAGTGTGGCGCAGGTGTGGCATCGGGCATCTGCTGGTCACTCAGCTAATTCATGAGGCCAATCAACATTACCAACTATTGACATTGCGAACCGATACACAGCCAGCCGATCTGTTTTATCAGAAATTAGGATTTAAGACTTACCCGAAGTGGGAGCATAAGACGCATCATTTACAATTGAGTAAGACAACGTATTATCCTTTAGTATGACACTGAGGCTTTTTATGCTGCGTGTGACATTTGATGAAATTCAGCGTGATCCTTCAAAATATCTGCGTCAAGTGGAGGCAGGTGAAACTTTTGTGATTCTGCAAGCAGATAAGGCAATCGCTGAACTGAGGCCGATCCCTAGCAATAAACAACTGCGACCGTTTGGGTTATGTGCAGGCGAGTTTACAGTACCAGATGATTTTGATGCTCCGCTGCTGGAAGATCTTCTCAATGCGTTTGAGGGCAAATGAGGATTTTGCTAGATACGCATATTTTTTTGTGGTTTATCAGCGGTGATACCCAGTTATCAAAAGATGTTCGAGATGTCATTCGCGACCCAGATAATGAGGTCTATCTGAGTGCAGTTTCAGTTTGGGAAGCAATAGTTAAATACCAGTTAGGCAAGTTGCCTCTACCGGAACCTCCGGAAACGTATTTACCCAAACAACGCGACCTTCATCAAATTGCTAGTCTTTCTCTTGATGAAGGTAGTGTCATTCAACTTGCTAAACTGCCGCTATTACATCGTGATCCATTTGATAGAATGTTGATCTGTCAAGCCTTACAAAATGGTCTGGCAATTGCCACAGTAGACTCAGCAGTTCGTTCTTATCCAGTCATCTTTGTGTAGCAGCGCAGCTCAACACTACGTTGGTGCGGACGGGATGGAGGTTATGGGTGAGCGTTCGCGGTTATCTGCCGCCGCACAACTTTACCGTTATGCTCCAAGACTGATGGTCGAATCATTTCAGTACGAAGAGCAAGCCATCATGAGCAAAAACGATTTGAACAGTACCTCTCGTACTAACTGGGCAGCTTTAGGCTATTTGCCACGTGATCTCGTGACCTGCCCATAAAGGCACAATCCCAAACTCAACAAGTGGCACCTCATCTGGAATCCGCCAAGTTGATTTAGTCAAAGTAATCTGTTCCGTATTGCGTGGGAGCTGATAAAAATCAGGCCCATAAAAGCTGGCGAAGGCTTCAAGTTTATCTAGTGCATCAGCACGTTCAAAAGCCTCTGCATATAGCTCTAGGGCGTGTAAAGCCGAAAAGCAACCCGCACAACCACAGGAAGTCTCCTTGCTGTCGCGAGCATGGGGAGCGCTATCAGTCCCCAGAAAAAACTTAGGATTGCCCGATGTCGCCGCTTGCACAATGGCTTGACGATGCGCCTCACCTTTCAAAATGGGCAAGCAATAAAAATGGGGTCGAATCCCCCCTTTGAATAGGATGTTGCGGTTAAACAATAGATGCTGTGGCGTAATGGTTGCCCCAACATTGTCAACACCCAGGACAAACTGCACCGCATCTGAAGTGGTAATGTGCTCCAGCACAATCCGCAGGCTAGGGAATCGCTCTTTGAGAGGGATTAAATAGGTCTCAATAAAGACCTGCTCACGATCGAACACATCAACCTCTTGATCTGTCACTTCTCCATGGAGCAAGAGCGGCAGGTTTACCTCCTGCATTGTGTTGAAGATGCGATCGCACTTCCGAATATCCGTCACCCCAAAGTCTGAATTGGTCGTGGCCCCGGCTGGATAATATTTCACCGCCTTAACAAACGAGGATGCTTTCGCCGCAATAATATCTTCGGGGCTGGTGTTGTCCGTGAGGTAGAGCGTCATCAGAGGCTCAAACTGCTTACCCGCCGGAATCGCTGCGATGATGCGATCACGATAGGCTGCAGCGTCAGCGACCGAGCGTACTGGCGGCTTCAAATTCGGCATAATGATAGCGCGGGCAAACTGACGCACCGTGTGGGGCAAAACCGCCTTCAGTACTTCGCCATCACGGACATGCAAATGCCAGTCATCGGGTTGGGTTAAGGTGAGCGTTTGCATTTTTTCAATCATTAACAGCTAGCAATGTGACAAGGGCGAGTTGGGTGTTCTCAGGGGGCTAAAGGGTCGCGGTGAAACCCTTGATCAGCTGAGTGCATTCATCATAAAGTTAAAGCTCTAGCAACTAACCAATGAAAACGATGAGGTCGCTCCGGTTGAAGCCAATTCTTTAAGTTAAGATCAGGTCAACGCCCCAAATCACCTGCCCAAATCACCTGAACTAAAGACCTATGAGTGATTTCTTTAAAAATGTTCTACTTTATCCCCGTTTTCTAGCAGGCATCATGGTGGGGATGATTCTCTTTGTCCTCAAGCCCCTACAGCCCTATATGAAACGGCCTGTGACTGCTGTTGCCCTTGTGGGCCTTTTCGTCGGCAGCTTTATGTTCATCACCTTAACGTTACGGGCCATGTTAGGGCTTCCGGTATAGACTAGGCAAGGGTTCCTTTGGGGCCAAACGCGCGATTTGGATCTGGAGGAAAAAACAATGGCAACCGGACGACGAGTTTCTAAAGTCGCTGAACTGATTCGGCGAGAAGTCAGCCAAATGCTGCTCCACGAAATCAAAGATGAGCGCGTCGGCGCGGGTATGATTAGCGTCACCGATGTGGATGTTTCAGGCGACCTGCAGCACGCCACCATCTTTGTCAGCATCTATGGCAGTGAAGAAGCCCAGGCTGAAACGATGGAAGGGCTTCATTCTGCATCGGGCTATGTGCGGCGAGAGTTAGGCAAGCGGGTTCGTTTGCGCCGATCGCCTGAAATTATTTTCAAAGAAGATCAGTCCCTAGAGCGTGGCATGGGTATGGTTTCTTTACTCAATGAACTAAGCGAGAATCGAACGCCTGAGATGCAAGCACTGCTCGATTCACCCGATACGATTGAAGCTGACGTATAGCCTTGATCTGAATATTAGAGAAAAAACTCATCGAACTTAATCACGGGTGACTCTGGCTTTTGCGTATCAAACCGATAGCTGCTCACGCTCCCGGTCGCTGTGTCAAAAATGCTGAAGACGGTGATGGTATTACTGGCAACGTAGGGCAGTGGCTGCCCCCGCAGATCTTTGAGTGGGTCTAGGGTGGGGGCAACCGGATCAAGGCCATTGGGGTTGCCGGTGGCGATGTAGGTTTCTCGGTCGGTGGTGGGGATAGTGCGCTTGCGATCGCAAACCGCAGCTCCATAGGAATTCCCCACATTAGAGGTTTCTAAATAGTGCGTCCCGGCTGTGCTCACAAAGCGATTCCAAAGATGACAGTGACCGTAAATCGCCAGTTGCACCCCAGCTTTTTCTAGCAGCGGCAACACATCTCGCACTAAATAATCTACCGACTTTGGATACTTGTAGCACACCCGTTTGACT
>JBAUJD010000047.1:0-2775 GCA_049683515.1 Thermosynechococcaceae cyanobacterium
AAGGTCGCGGAGCTGGGCACGCCACTGAGAACGATCCATATTTAAATTGAGTTGGGGCAGTAGGCTGCTCAAGGATTGAGCACGACGATGAGGGTCACCCATCGCGTTAATCGCTTCAACGGTGGTCGTGAGTAATGCTTCGGGTACATAGGATGCGATCGCATTCATTACCGAGACCTTAGAGACCGGAGCATACGACCGATTGGGATCAAACTGCCGTGCCATCGAGTCAAACACAGATGATTCTTCAACGGGCTGCACCATTGCTAAAGCCTGTATTAAGAGATGTCGGGGTAGGTACTTTGCCAGTCCACTGATCGCCTGGGATCGGCAAGATAACTCCGATAGTTCACTCACCCTATCTAGAGCCTTTCCCATCAGGTCTTGACGCAGATAAGGAGCCAGAGACCGAATAGCTTCAGCACGGGCAAAATCACTCGGTAGAGAGGAGATCACCTCTAAAACCGCAGGCCATAGCGTGGGCTGATCGAGGGCAAGGGTCTCCAAGACTCGAAATCGGAACGGTGGATCCTGAATAGATTGAGCGATTTGCTGGGCCTTAGCTCTCAACGTAGGCTCCAGCGACCCCCATAGACTCATAACAAGGGCGATAGCTTTAGGATTCTGCATCGAGTCAATTGCCTCAAGAATCTGTGGAAGTCGGTCTTGAGTACAGGAAACATGGGTGAGGACTTGGGCACGATGATACTCAGATGGCAGTGTCCTGATAGCCTGCCATAGCTCAGCAAACATAGTCTCATTGAAGTGAGGGGCCAGTAAACTGAAACCCAAAGCCCGCGCCGATTCATCTTGAAGGGCACTCACCTGTGCCAATATTTGTATTAATGTTTTTTGATCGCTGTAAGCCGCCAGATTGCCAAAGGCACTGGCACAGTAAAACTCATCTTCGAGTTCGCGAATGGCAGCAAATGCCTTCGGCAGGACAAAGGGATGATATGCGGCAAGGGTCGTCAGTATTTCACTCTGAATATCCTGGGCTTGAAGACGCTCACAAATCTGCAGTACAGCCGATACTGACTGCGAGGAAAGATGGGGAGCAAGGGTACAGAGAACCTCTCCAATTACAGCCGCATCCTGAACCGAAGAGAGGTCAACAAGAAGTTGAGGAAGCAGGTCGATCTGGTGTTGCACCCAGTAACTGAGCACGACCAGACGAGTGGTTCGATCTGTAATCGTGTTTGTCAGCCGCATCGCCTGCGGGACAAGGTTGGAAGGCAAAACAGAGCTAATACTACGCAGAACTAAAGCCCGGTAGTGCTCTGACGAGATCTCGTGACTGTGCTTTAAAAATTGCCCCCAATGAGTATGGCAAAGGTGAGGAGCCAACACACTCAACATGCGAGCGCGAGACGACTCATCCGGCACCGCTCCGATCATCTCCAACGCTCTATTTTGTTCCTCCTCGGACAGATCCGCTGCCCAATGTTCTAGGGCGGTCACTTGCTCTCCCGGCGCTAGCTGCTGGAACAGAACCCACAATTGTTTTGGTTCCCAAATTTGTTGGGTCACTAGAGCCATCATTAAAGGGGCTGGAATTTGGCTCACCACGCTATTTAAAATTGAGGTGATCGAAGCATATCTGACCTGTAACGTTATGGCGCTGGAGCCAGTGTCGTCTTGCAGAACGCGGATGGTGGCTGATTCATCGCTCTGCTCAGCTAAACGCCAAGCCCGCTGAATATCTTTGATATAGGTGCTAAGGTGACCCTGTTTGAAACAACTTTGATACCAGCCATTCCGTCCGTCGGGGGTCTCTTCTCGCAGAAGAGCGTGAATGGCATCTCCCCATTGGGCCTGTTCCATGTGCCAAGTCAGGTGGGCATAAATATACCCATCATCAGGCAGCGTATGCCATAGCCCTTTGTCGGTCTGTGCTTGGTATCGCCGTAACAGATCGACGTGGCCCTCAATACGGGGCAACGATAACCGTTGCGGGCTGCTGATAACGCTCACGTGAAGTATCCCCTAGAGTTAGCTTCAACGACATGATTCCTTTATTGATCGGCACGTTCACTCTAAAGTCCGATAAGCACTTTGAAGAGAGCACACCGCCACTGTGCCAACATCCCGAAATGGAGGTAGGGGATAAGGCCAAAGGCTGGGAATGAATGGTCGTATTGAGAATGCAGGGGGTCAGATCAGGGCAAAGTGGTTCGTTGATCTGGTCTGCAGATCTTGGATTTTAGACGTCAAACCCATTGAGCTTGTCGCCTGTAGATTCTCTGGGGATACTTCTAGAATGCCCATTCATCATACCTACGATACATTCTGTTCTAATGAGAGTGGCTGTAGGCTCCCGTTTCTGGCTGAAACGGATGTTCTTCTATAGCTACATTTAACTGGAGCTTGAGCAACATGGCCTCCAGCACCGGATCGGGGGCCAGCCTGAGACAAGTAGGAGTGATCTCAAGGGCCACATGACGATTGCCAAGGTGGTAGGCCGCTCGCAGTAGATCGAGCTGATTCTTCGCTTGCACCACTAGAACAGGCTCTCGTTTGGCTTTGATTTGGAGTAGGGTCTGATCCTTTGCGGTCAATACGTCACCGTCTCGCAAAACAGTTCCCCTCGGAAGCTGGAGATGAATGGGGGTGCCGTCATCAGTGGTAAAGGGAAAGTGCGATCGCATCCGTTCCTCTGCCGTCAGCGACAGGATTAAATCGGCTTTGCGGGAGTGTTGCGATCGCTCAGTAAAGACAAGTGTCACAGAAACTAGAGCACACTAAGATAGGTTTGTTCAGAGGTCATCGGTAATG
>JBAUJD010000048.1:0-2260 GCA_049683515.1 Thermosynechococcaceae cyanobacterium
AGTATGGGCAGGTACAGGCCACCGCAAAGGATGATGGCAGTTTGGTGACCCGTTGCGATCGCTGGTCTGATCAAGAAATTCGAGATGCCATAGCAACCGCCTTCCCTGACCACGGCTTGCTGAGCGAAGAAGGGACTCACCTCTTTCCAGACAACGATTGGTGCTGGGTGATTGACCCCATCGACGGCACCACCAACTTTACGAGAGGCATTCCCATTTGGGCCATTTCAATGGGGCTACTCTATCGCGGCACCCCCGTCTTTGGCTATGTTCATCTGCCGCCCCTATCTCAAACCTTTCACGGCTTCTGGAATGCGCCGGAGCAGGCCAACGGCGCTTTTTTCAACAAGCAGCCCATCCAAACCCGCAGCGAAGCACCGGCCCCCAACCAGTTCTTTAGCCTCTGCGCCCGCAGCACGGCTATTCTGCAGCAGCCCTTTCCCTGTAAGATTCGGATGCTGGGGTCAGCCGCCTATAACATTCTGACCGTCGCCGCTGGAATGACCCTAGGGGCGGTGGAAGCCACACCCAAAATTTGGGATATTGCAGCGGTTTGGCCCATCCTGCAAGCCGCAGGGGGGCAGTGGCAAGCCCTAGAACCTGAGCCGATTTTTCCGCTTCAGGTGGGAGAAAACTATGGTGATCGCCCCTATCCCACGCTAGCGGTCAGCAAAGCCCAATGGCTCCCCCAGTTTTTGCCCCTTGTTCAATGCGTGAGTTCTAACGATGACTGATTCAATCGCTCTACAGCAGGCCCATGAGGTCTTAATTACCTTTGAGGGCGCTGAGCCTTCATCTGATACTCAACGGATTCAAGAGGCACTGCGCTGCGTTACCACGACCTCGGATGATCAGATTTTGGGGATTCTCGCAGACTCGTTTACCGAGGGGATTGATGCCCTCAATGACTATACAAAAGCACTGGGCTACGCCGTTAAAGAGCCATTAGAGTTTATCGAAGGTCCGATCTATATTAAATTTAACCCTCAAACTGATCTGTGCTACTGCGAACCCTATAGTGGTGAGCATCGCGGCGTTTTGGTCTCTTGCCAGTCAGCGGTTGCAGGAGGACTCAATCATATGTATGGTCATTTGCCTCTCAAACTCTGGTCATAAGTCACACCCGTCATTCATTGTTTAATGCTTCAGTGTAGGGAAGAGGCTAAAATTTGGTGAACCTATTTTGGTGAACCATTGAGCGAACAACTCAAATCAATGACTGTGGGAGTGAGTTGATGTCTACTGCTGAGATGCTTTACGAAGGCAAGGCCAAGATTGTCTACAAAACAGATGATCCGAATATCTTGCTGACCCACTTTAAAGATGATGCCACGGCTTACAACGCCCAAAAACGCGGCCAAATCGTGGGCAAGGGCAAGATGAACTGCTCTATTTCAGCGCATCTATTCAAGATGCTCGAAGCCGCAGGCATCGCCACGCACTTTCTTGAGCAAACCACAGAGAACGAAATGAGAGTCAAGGCCGTGCAGATTATTCCCCTAGAGGTGGTGTGCAGAAATATTGCAGCCGGGAGCCTCTGCACACAGACCGGATTGGAGTTGGGCACCGAACTAAAGCAACCCCTCGTGGATTTTCACTACAAAAATGATGACTTGGGGGATCCGCTTTTGACGTGCGATCGCATCCTTGCCATGGACCTCGCCACACCGGCCCAGATTGATCAGCTCAAACAACTAGCGCTCCAAATCAACCAGATTTTGTCTGATTTTTTTCAGAACTGTCAGATTACACTGGTGGACTTCAAGCTTGAGTTTGGCTTTGATGCTGATCAGGTGCTGCTGCTGGCAGATGAGATCAGTCCTGATACCTGCCGACTGTGGAACCAGGCTGAAACCGATCCCAATCGTCGCGTCATGGACAAAGACCGGTTTCGGCGGGATTTAGGCGAGGTGGAAGCTGCCTATGCTCAAGTGATGGATAGAGTACTGTCACAGCCGGTCTAGCGTTGCCTAACGTCGTACGCTAAAATACTGCGTGCTGATGGTTAGGCGCGGAGGCGTCCTGGTTAATGTCTGTCTGAAATTTTCCTATGGTGTGCGAAGTGGCCCAATCTAAATCGTCAAAGCTAAAGTCTGTTCCCTTTTGGTTGGGCACAACCCTAGTGGTTGCTTCCATCTTGAGTATCGCAGACCCAGAACAAGCTCAAGCTTATATTTCTCAGGGGTCAAAAGGTGACACGGCACCAAAAACACCACAGATATTTGAGCGCAAAGCGCTCTCGCCAGAGTCGTTACTGACC
>JBAUJD010000049.1:0-3426 GCA_049683515.1 Thermosynechococcaceae cyanobacterium
TTTGCCATGTGTGCGTTTTGGACAGAGCGGGCCACGGCTATTGAGCAGTTTTGGTATCTGTTTTACTTGTTTTTATCGGGAATGATTGCGCCCTTAGATTTATTCCCGGCGGGGGTGCAGGCGGTGGTGCAGTGGACGCCGTTTCCTTATTTGATTTACTTTCCGGCTAGTTTGTTGATTGGTCGGCCTGTGGATATTGCTCAAGGCTTCATAGTGATGCTGGGTTGGTGTTTGGTGTGGCTGGTGGCTAATCGCTGGCTGTGGCGAAAGGGTTTAAAGCACTACTCAGGCATGGGGGCTTGAAACATTTTTCTAAGCGGCGTAACTACAGCATAGAATTGGGGTTATGCGGCTCTAGAGTAGGATCGCTCCGAGATTATGAGTGTTATATTGCTTTTGAGCTGTATAACTCCATTGTCAGGGCTGTAGTTATACAGCTTAAAAACGGTATACTCCTCAAACTCCGCTTGTTATACTGCTCAGAAGCTGGATAAGAACGTTGTGGCAGTAGTTAGCCAGCTTGTAAGCTGGTGAATATATAGTTATGCGAGACTTATGCGAATTAAACTTTCATTACTGTGTGGCGTGGCATTGACCAGTACGATTTTATCGTTTACTTTTTCAAATCGATCAGCGCTGGCGGGATGTAGCGGCTCAGCTTTAGATCCAGGCTGGGGCGACTGCTTCCAACAAGAGCAGCGGCAACTCCAGCAACAACAAATCACGGATGAGATGCTTCGTCTCCAAAATGAGCAAGCGGATCAACAATCTAATGTCCCTGCTCCCAGACCAGCCCCTACCATCACAGGCTATCGCTACACCAGTCATTTTGCATTGGTTCTGCATCCCAATGTCGCTGATGTCTGGGTGACTTGGAACTATCAATCTGAGAAATTGGCATGGGGAGATGCTTTTATGACTTGTACCGCCGCAATGGGAGGGGGGTGCAAAATTGGACTTTTGGGATGGAATAATGTCATCGCGACGGTGCGCGCAGACGACGGACGGCTCTGGTATGGCACGGGAGAAACACCTAAAGAGGCTAGCTCAGCAGCCCTTAAGACATGTAGTAGTACAAATCAAAAGTGTAAAGTAGAGAAAGTTTTCACTTCAAAAAATTGGGAAGAGCCAGCGAAATGGGATAATCAGCGACACTTATTGGAAGGTGAAGCTAGGCGGGGAAGGTATTTTCCAGATCGTTCAGTAGCGCGTACTCAAAGCTCTCCAATTGGGGTTAACCTGCCAGAGGCAATCAACCCTTTGGCAAAACACCCAGAGTTTCAGCGTTCTATACAACCGCTGAACGAAAAATATGGCTTTCCCTTATTTGCCAGTGAAAACGGTTGGTGGATATTGACAGGGAAGGGGGACGAAACAGGGAAAGGTTGCGTTGCTTCTTTCTCTCCTGCTTCCGGTTCACCGTCCCTATTACTTCAGGGGCCGACTGCAAAATTGTCTGGAAGCCTTCAATTCTTAGGTGCTAATATTTCTGGCATAGATCAGCCTAAAGAAGCTCGTGTTGTTTTAGTAGACAATGATGGCCCCTCTGCACCTGTTCAAGCGCTTCTGTTGCCCTTTAAAGATAAGTCTACTGTGATCGTTGTGCCCACAGATATGCTTAAGACCCTGCGTAGTACCACGGCAGCCACTTGGATGAGTGTTCAACTTGATGGGAAAGAGGTGTT
This sequence comes from Thermosynechococcaceae cyanobacterium, assembly GCA_049683515.1. GTDB lineage: Bacteria > Cyanobacteriota > Cyanobacteriia > Thermosynechococcales > Thermosynechococcaceae > RCC1774. The sequence goes on from JBAUJD010000049.1 coordinate 1,686, forward strand.
TCACACTGACTTAACAGGTACTGTGTTGGCTAGTAATGCCATGCTCAATTGTATGCGCGCTTCCAAGTAAGAGTCCGATCATAAATAAGTTCCTTAAATCTCTGAGGTCGCTTTTGCATAATTTGCTGGTGATTAGCATCCAAATCTAGTGTTTTCTCCTAAGATTTTATCTAACTCTTCCCAGTAACGGATGCACGATTAATTGTCTTGCGTTTTTAGAAAAGCTGGTTTGTGCGCCGGCAACCTCAAAGCCGTTATCCCATCTGCGATTGTAGGTTAATGGTGAGGCGGTTTTGAGAGCAATAGGTCGAGGCAATAGCTTTGGTTTTGCGAGGTTGTTTTCAGTCGCTCAAGATAGTGCCTTGTCATTGCATCAGTCTTCTACGCTCTAGATTTATCGCCAGTATAACCAATCACTGCACTGGACGTACGAGCGATCCGTCCCAGTTTTTCTTTAAAATGAGCCAGTACGCCAGTGACTTCAAACGTTAGGTCGCAAAGGAGAAGCGAATAATGGCTGGGTTTGAACTTTCATCTGAAGTAACAACCAAATCAACTGATTTCGATGGATCTAGGCATCCAGCTTGGTCTGAGTGGAGTAGTGCTGCTGCTCCCGATAATCATGTAATTAATCACAATGAAGTGAAGGTGGAATGGATATCTGATAATGGATCAGAGAACACTTACCAAATGATATTTAGTGACTGGGTTGAGTTAATTGCTGGTTCAGGACTTAAGGCACCTCGAACAATTAAAGTCCAGACATACGCACGCAGTCCAAAAGGATCACTTGCAGGTAGAGGTTGGACAAAAATAAAATTCACAGGTAAATTTGTGAAATATAAATAGTTACAGTAACTACCCTGTGTTTATTAGTTCAAGCACAGGGTTAGTCTGGAAAAATCTAGAATCTCAATTAAGCCCGCACGGATTAGCGTTAGTGACAAGTTATAATGTGTTTAAGTTTCAATCTCATAGAGCAGTATGAAATTCAACGTTACAATTGAGCGTGATGAAGACAGTGTATGGATCATAGAATGTCCAAGTATACCAGGCTGTGTCAGTCAAGGGCAGACTAGGGAAGAAGCACTGGAAAATATTAGAGATGCTATCACTGCTTGTCTTCAAGTGCGTGCAGAGCGAGGTTTACCACTGACTGTAGAGACTCACCAAGTAGAGGTTTTGGCATAGTATGTCATCTACTCTGCCTGTCCTCAGTGGACGTGAAACAGTTCGTGTGCTTGAAAAACATGGTTGGCAGGTTGTGCGTCAAAGTGCAAGTCACATCATCATGGTCAAAGATGGTGAATCAGCCACTCTGTCTGTTCCAGACCATCGTGAGGTAGCAAAAGGAACTCTACGTAGTCTCATCCGCACTGCTGGACTCACAGTAGCCGAGTTCGTTTCTGAAATTTGATATGTGGATTGCAACCTAACAAGCGGCTGCACTCGGAACGGATCGTTACGCTATCGATTGTGATGTAAAGTGCATCGCCGTCCGGTGAGCCGCAAGCTGTTAGACGTATCTGCATGATCTGGCACAAGGGGGACGTTGCGAGTGCAAACACGAACACTGCAAAATGGAGTTGAGGCGTTCAAGGTTTCGGTACACGAAGCCGCAAAGGATTCCCCGGTGGTGCTTTTTGCGGTTGGTGCTGGTGGTCAGCCAGAACGCTTTAGGGATGACAAGGCACCTGTACCCTATTGTTGCTGGTAGCCCTAGCGCTCAAGGTACAAAAGA
>JBAUJD010000050.1:0-7098 GCA_049683515.1 Thermosynechococcaceae cyanobacterium
GATATGAATCGCGTCTGTGCTGAAGTCGCCACCGCGTTTTACGACCACCCCAGCCAAAAAATGCAGATGGTGGGCGTTACGGGCACCAATGGCAAAACAACGACCACTCACCTGATTGAATATCTGCTTAACAATAGCCAAAAAGCGACTGCTCTGCTCGGCACCCTGTACGCGCGCTGGCCGGGGCATGAGCAAACGGCAACTCATACAACTCCCTTTGCGATCGATCTTCAGCAGCAGCTTTCTGAAGCTCAGGCGGCTGGATCAGAGTTTGGCGTCATGGAAATCAGCTCCCATGCCCTCGCCCAGCAGCGCGTTCTCGGCTGTAAATTCAACGTGGCCGTCTTTTCTAATCTCACCCAAGATCATCTCGATTACCACAAAGATCTCAATGACTACTTTGAAGCAAAGGCACTCTTGTTTAGTCCCACCTATCTTCAAGGACGCGCCATTTTGAATCTTGATGATGCCTATGGCCGTCGCCTCATTGAGCGAGTCGAGACTGTTTGGACCTACAGCACAGACAATTCTGAGGCAGATCTATGGACAAGCGATTTAAGCTATACCCCCGGCGGCGTCCAAGGTCAGCTCCATACCCCCTCTGGAACCGTTGCGTTCCAGTCGCCTTTAGTGGGCCAGTTTAATGTGGCGAATATGCTGGCAGCCGTGGGGGCAGGGTTGTCACTGGGGCTTAACTTGAATGAGATGGCTCAGAGTCTGGCTCAGTTTTCAGGAGTGCCCGGTCGCATGGAGCAGGTTTCAGTGGGGCCGAATCAAGACATTAGCGTGATTGTTGATTATGCTCACACCCCTGACAGCTTAGAGAATATGCTCAATGCAGCACGGCCCTTCGTGAAGGGACAGATGATTTGCGTGTTTGGCTGTGGGGGCGATCGCGATCGCACCAAGCGTCCGCTCATGGGCGGTATTGCTGCGAGACTCGCCGACAAAGTGGTGGTCACATCAGACAACCCTCGCACCGAAGACCCCCAACAAATTCTCAAGGATGTTCTAGAGGGCATTGACGATAGCGTCCAGCCCACCGTTGAGGCTGATCGTCGCGCTGCAATTGAGACCGCAATTCGCAATGCCCAGCCTGGAGATTTTGTCTTAATTGCGGGCAAAGGTCATGAAGATTACCAAATTCTGGGAACTGAGAAGATCCATTTTGATGATCGTGAAGAAGCCCAGGCCGCTCTTAAGCAAAGACTCAACGCCTAGCAGTCATCAATTTAACAATATATTTCTTAACAATTGTGAGAATATAGTGTCTTGACGTAACCATAGGGACTTCACTGTTATGAAATCTGACTCACTTCGCAAGGCATCAACCACAATCCTTTTGCTGACAGGTGCGCTGATTGTACTGATTAATTCGGGTGCGATCTAGGTCATTAAATGCTAAGTCTGGGACAGAGATCCTGTGTCCTTCAGTTTTTACATGACGGGAGGCTCTCGCTAGCCTCTCAACGGCCTCTTCTATTTCCCCCTCTACTCGCGCTAGCAAACAATGGCTACACAATCGACACCCCTCCATTGTTTTGAGCTTATTTTTGCGTCAATGACAGTGATGTGGGTGGTCCTCGCTCTTGTCTCCAATCTCATGTTCAGATTTTGGCTAAGTTTGCGAAGTCTTGATTGGATGCTCCACGAAACAGACTTTGAGGCTGATCTAGAAAATCCCGATTTGACATACTCATCCACCCAACCCTAACGGGTATGGGTGGAGATTCTTGGGATTGCTCCCGAAGATTTCCTGCTTCACAGACCCTTGGCTAGATACCGTTACCGATACCCCCGCTAGTTTGTCTCCACAGGCATTTTCTTGCACCCGTTGCCCACGGGCACAGATCACTTGAGCCGCCGCAATATCCCTCGGCTTGACTGAGCCACAGTTCAAACACTCAGAGACTCTAACGCTCAAGTCCTTCTTCACAGTTGCCCCACAGTCAGGACATTCCTGAGATGTCCCTCTAGGGTCCACCTTGCCAAAGAACACATCGCGCTTAAAACACACCCAAGGCAGAATCTGGTTATTAAACTGACCCAAACCAGCATCCAGAGTATGTTTCCCTAGAAAACCCTTTGCCATAATTCGGAAATCCAAATCTTCTACAAAGATTGAATCACCCTGGTCGCAGAGTTTGTGAGCTAGCTTAAAGTGCCAGTCCTTGCGAGTGTCGGCGATGCGTTGATGCACTCTCGATATTTTCTTCAACAGCTTGGAACAATTAATACTCCCCTTGTGCTTCCTCTTGAGCCGACGTTGCAGCAATTTCAGCTTGCGGTGTAGCTCATCAAAATAGCGGGGACGCTTAACCTGAAGCCCATCTGAGGTTGACAGAAAATACTCTAAGCCCACATCAACACCCACTGGGTGCCCATAAAACGGCACCACTGGAATATCAACATCAGCCTGTAAGCTCAACATGACAAAGTAGCCTGACGCCTTGCGAACAATCCGAGCTTGCTTAATCACTAAGCATTCTGGAATTGAACGGGACCAGCGAACCCGAACCCAGCCGAGCTGAGGCAACTTAATGCCATCACCAGAGATACAGTTTTTGAGCATCTGAGGGAAGACAAAGCTTCTCATTCGAGCTTGGCTCTTGAATCGGGGCAAGCCTGAACGCTTGGATAACCATGCCTCCCAAGAAACCTCTAATTTTCTGAGCGTCTGCTGTAGCATCTGAGCATTGACAGACCCTAAATCAGAAATCAGCTTCTTGGCCTGGGTCAGTGCTTTTGCCTGCTTCACGTAGTTTGGAAACGGCGTATCAGCAGGTAAAATATACTCACCTCGGATTGAGCAAGCGTTGACGGGCGACTTGCGAGAATTGAGCCAGTCTTTGCGTTCCCGCAGGGCAAAGTTCCAGACTTTGCGACACACAACCAAGGTGCGCTCAATCTCTAAAACCTGCTCTGAAGTTGGCTCTAACTTGAATTCCCACGTCATATTTAACATACCTACATTTTAGCGCTTTTAATGTAGTCGTCCCTGAAAAACCTCATTAGCCCATACGTAGCAAGCATTACAACTGCTAAAATATGACTTCAAATTGCAAGTAAACTCGCCAACCCTTGCAAAAACTGGCGAAATAGCGCTTTTGTAGATCGCTTGAAGCTCCCAATCCATGTATTTTTCAAAATCTATGTATTCCATATTTGGCCTCTGAGGACTTTGATAGACAAGGGCTGTAGCAAAGTATCCCCAAAATGGGAGGGGTTTTTCAGGGACGACTAATGTAGGCGTTGCGCTATTGTTTCCTACCGGTCACGCTTCGCTACACCACCCCCTAACCCTGCCGGTATAGGCGGAGTACTGCGAAGGAACTTGATAGAAATTTACTACACTGCTGGGTCTATTCCTTCTGCGAGAACAATTGCTCTATATAAGTTGTTTGCTCCAATTTTCAGAAGACGGCTTTAGTGATCTTCTTCCTACGTACAAATAATGGGTGATTCCGCTGCTCTGCAAATGCATTGATAGAATGTATTACAAGATTGTTAAGGAGAATTTACCCTTCTGTTTGAAGGGAGTTTCATATACTTGAATAACAAGTCAGCAATCCTTGCTCCCCTATCTGATGACCGCACGATGACGATCGCAACCACTCGGCAACTAACGCTAGCGGAATATCTCGATTATGACGACGGCACTGACAATCGTTACGAATTGGCGCGAGGAGAATTACTCTTAATGACACCACCGAGTTGGCTGCATTTTCTGATCGCGGATTATTTAACCACCTTCTTCAAGCAAGCCATTGCAACTCGGCAGAACCGCTGGATAGTCCTTCAAGGACCAGGACAGCAGACAGGAGAGAATAGTTCGCGTCTGCCAGATGTTGCGATCGCACCCCTAGATACTATCGAATCAGCGCTAGAGCAATCCGCCGTGCTGACCGTCCCAGCGCTCTTAGTCGTCGAAATTGTCAGTCAAAGTACAGCCACCCAAGACTATCGAGACAAAGTACAAGAGTACGCCGCCAAAGGAATTGCAGAATATTGGATCGTTGACCCCGATCCTTTTGGGGCCGCGAAATATATCGGTAGCCCAAAGTTGCCTACAGTAAGCGTCTATCATCTCGTCAATAGGTCTTATCAGGTGCAGCGGTTTCAGGGGAGCCAGTTCATTAACTCTCCCACGTTCCCTGACTTAAAACTGACGGCAGACCAGTTGCTCCAGGCCAAAAAGCCCGATCAATAGGTTCCGTGCCTAAGAACTGCCGGGCTTGGCAAGGTTGAAGAAGCGAGTTAGTTTCGGTTCAAATAACAGCTTTACCGTCCCCACCGGACCGTTTCTGTGTTTGGCAATATTGAGTTCGCAAATGCCCCGCTCAGGGCTGTCAGGGTTGTAGTAATCATCCCGATAGAGCAGCACAATCAAGTCGGCATCCTGCTCAATGGAACCCGATTCCCTTAAGTCAGACATCAGGGGCCGCTTATTGGTGCGCGATTCAACCCCACGACTGAGCTGCGAAAGTACAATCACCGGCACGTTGAGTTCACGAGCTAAACCCTTGAGCGCTCGCGTAATTTTAGAAATTTCTTGTACTCGCCCTTCTGAATCACCCGACCCCATGAGCTGTAGGTAGTCAATCATGACTAGCCCCAGTCCTTCAGGGCGCTCTGCCTGCAGGCGACGAGCATTAGACCTTAGCTCATTGATTGACGGGTTGGGTGAATCATCAATATAAATGCCGAGCTGAGAGAGCGTCCCGATGGCGCGACTAAGGGGTTCCCACTGATTTTGCTGAATGCGTCCGGCGCGCAAATAGTTGCTGTCAATCCCCGCCTCGCAGGACAGCAGACGCTGAACGAGCTGCTCCTTTGACATCTCTAGGCTAAAAACCGCGACGCCGAGCTGATGGATTTCGGCAACCTGACGGGCAATCTGCAGTGTTAAAGCGGTCTTCCCCATCGATGGACGACCTGCCACAATGATTAAATCAGAGCGCTGAAACCCCTGAGTCATTGCGTCGAGGTCATAAAAATTGCAAGAGAGACCAGGGAGAACTTGGCCGAGCGATCGCTGTTCAATTTCAGCAAAGGTACTGGCAAGAATATCTTCCGTTGCCACTAGACCTTGGTTAGCCCGATCTTGAGTCACGCTAAAAATCTGCTGCTCAGCCTGATCTAAAATTACCTCCAGCGACTTAGAGGTATCGTAGGCCATCTGATTGACCTCACCCGTTGCCTTAATCAACTGGCGGCGCAGATGCTTCTCTTTAATGAGAGCCGCATACTGATCAATATTGACGGCGCTAACAATAGAATCAACCAACTGCGTCAACTTACCCTGACCGCCCACCTTATCGAGCAGACCCTGATCTTGTAGCCAAGCGGTCACACACATCAGATCGGTGGGGCTACCCTGAGCATGGAGCGCTAGAGCCGCCCGGTAAATTTCTTGGTGAGCGCTGATATAAAACGTGTCGGGTGTCAGAAGCTCAGCGACACGCCCTACTGCTTCGGGGTCCAGCAGAATACCGCCCAGAATCGATTCTTCAGCGTCGATATTCTGAGGCGGTAAGCGGTCTTCGCTAGGTGCCTGGAAGTCAAGTTGGTAAACCACGGATTAGCCCACCGATTTTGTCATGCACAACATGGGATTTATATTGTACAGGAGAACATCAGTACTAATCGGGCAAAACCTCAATCTTAACGGTGGCGGTTACTTCTGGATGAAGCTTCAGGTCAACGTTATAGGTACCCAGCTTACGAATCTCAGGAATATCGAGTTCACGGCGATCGAGTTCGATGCCGCTGGTGTTCTGAACGAGATCTGCGATATCAACAGCCGTCACGCGGCCAAACAGCATATCTTCCTCGCCTGCTTTCTCTTTAATACTGAAAACGCCAATGGTTTCAAGAGCCGTCTTTTGCTTCTCGGCCCCTGCCTTGAGAGCAGCAATGCGCTTCAATGCTTCAGCTTTGCGGAATTCGATTTGCTTGAGGACACCCTTGGTGACGCGGACGCCCATCCCCTGGGGAATTAGGTAGTTACGGGCATAACCGGGGGCTACCTCGACCAGTTGACCGGATGTGCCAAGCTTCTTGACATCTTGATTGAGGAGGAGCTGTATTCGTTTTGCCATGGCTGTAGGGATGGGAATTATTTTGCAGTAACAATCCATCTTACCCAAGAGTCTTTACCCTTTGCAATCCTTGTTATTGATTTTGCTGGAATTCTAAGGAGCATTCGCTCTATTGCGTTTTGCCCTGTTGATAGAAAAGCAGGCCCAGCATGAAAGTCCTATGGAGCTTGAGAATTGGGCATCCTAGGTAAAAAATCATCATTCATCATGGACCTGTCGCTCTCGCCAACGCCCTGCATTACTGGACAAGAGATCTATCAACGCTTAGCCCAAAATATTCAAACCGTTGTCAAAGGGCAGGACGATGCCATTCGCAAGCTGCTGGCCGCGTTCTTTAGCGGTGGGCATGTCCTTCTTGAAGACTATCCAGGCACCGGAAAAACGACGCTAGCCAAAGCCCTCGCCTTTTCGATTGATATTGCCTTCAAACGCATCCAATTTACACCAGACCTGCTGCCCTCCGATATTTTGGGCGTTTCCATTCTCAATCCCAAAGATCAAACCTTCCATTTTCATGAAGGACCCATTTTTGCGAACCTCATTTTGGCCGATGAAATCAATCGGGCCTCACCGCGCACCCAGTCGGCCCTCTTAGAGGCCATGGCCGAAGCCCAAGTGACGGTAGACGGCACGCAGAAAATCCTTCGCGATCCGTTTCTTGTGGTGGCAACTCAAAACCCGGTCGATGCCCGTGGTACCTATCCTTTGCCAGAAGCGCAGATGGATCGCTTTGCCATCCAGTTTGCATTGGGATATATCACGCCCGAAGAAGAAGTGGAAATATTATCGAATCAGCTTCTGCAGCATCCCATTGAAAAAGTACGCCCCTGTATTTCTTTAGAAGAGGTTTTTACCCTTAAGCAGCAGGTGAAGCAAATTAGCGTCAGTGCAGACCTCAAGCGCTACGTGGTCAATATCGTTAATGCAACCCGAGAGGCTGAGGGGGTCCAATTAGGTGCCAGTCCTAGGGGATCGATTGCGCTGATGAGAATGGCCC
>JBAUJD010000051.1:0-2378 GCA_049683515.1 Thermosynechococcaceae cyanobacterium
AGGCCACTGGGATGATTTATCTTTGCTGGCCTTAGTGTTAGAAAAATACGGATCTTGCCTGAGCCTCGGAGATGTAGAAACAGCATTTTGCGATCGCGTTCGGATGACCGCTGCTGTTGCTGCTGCACTCGCCCAATCTGAATCACTAGAAGCCAACTTGAGCTTAGTCGCCGCTGATCTGTCCGGCATCCAAGACTTTATCTACACTATCTCTTCTGATGGAGCGCTTAAATCTCTCCGAGCCAGAAGCTTTTACCTTGAACTGGTCACCGAAGAAATTGTTCAGCAACTGCTATCGACTCTACAGCTCCCGCGCACCAGCCTGATCTATAGCGGTGGCGGCAAGCTTTTTCTCTTAGCACCTGCTACAAGCCATACAAACTCAGCTCTAACCCAAATCAGCCAGATTTTTAGTGATTGGTTGCTGAGACAATTTCAAGGGGAAATCTCTCTAAGCCTGGATAGCCATACTTTTCCCATTGCCGATTTAGACGTGAGCAGGAATCAGTTCTCTCAGCATTGGGAAGCGGTGATTCGCAAGCTTTCTTACCTTAAAGGTCGTAAATTTGAGGCTCAGCTTGATAAGGCACTAAAAATCAAGCAGAGTCACGAACCCTGCAAAGTCTGTCATAGAGATGATGAAGCTGATGTCAGCCCTCTCTTTGAAGATGGGCCAGATAGTTGCTTAACCTGTAAAGCCATGTGGAAATTGGGGGATGATCTGTTTGATGCAGAAGTGATAGTGCGATCGCATCGGCCTCAGTTTCCAGGCACAGTGCCACTGGTGCAGATCGAGGCTACTACGGGTCAACCCGTTTACTACCATCGGATTGTGAACGATGATGCGATCTCTCAAGACCCTGAGACGGTTTACCTGATCAATAATTGGCAGATCGAAAATTACACCTCTCACAGGTACAGAAATCCGACCCTGTTGTTACTGGGTAACTATGCCCTCAGAGAAAGCCGCAGCTCTTTTATGACAGCAGAAGAATTTGCCCATAAATCGCGGGGTATTAACCGCGTCGGCTATCTTCGCATGGATGTAGATCGCCTTGGGCAAATCTTTGCCAGGGGATTGGGGGATCATACACTGCCAAAGCTGGCAGGTTTATCACGACAGATGAGCTACTTCTTTAAGGTCTATCTCAACAGTCTCGCGGCGGATCGCAAACATAACTTTCTTGATTATGAAGAATCGCGACAGTTCAAAGCCTTAACCAAAGACCCTCGACAAGATCTATTGTTTATTTATGCAGGCGGTGATGACCTGTTCATCTCCGGCGCTTGGGATCAGGTGATCGAATTTTCTCAGGATGTCTATCAAGCCTTTCGTGCCTATACAGGAGCAAATCCTGATATCACGCTTTCTGCAGGCATCAGCATCAACCCGATCAAGTATCCGCTGTACCAAGCCGCCAAAGAGTCTGGAGATGCCGAAGGTGCAGCTAAAGGCCAAGGGCGAAACCGCCTCAGCCTGTTTGGTGAAACCTTTGAATGGGGCGAATGGCTGGGCAATCCTGAGCTAAACCACTCTCATTCAGAAGGCCGTAATTATCTGAAATCAGAGTCAAAGCCTGAGCTAGTCGGTATTGTGCCATTAGTTGAGAGGTTAGATAGCCAGTTAGATCAAGCCTATTCACGCAATTTTGTCCAAAACCTGTTGGCGACGGCTCAGACTCAACAGCGCCAGATCAAAGAAGCTCAAGAAAAAGCGCCAGATCAGGTTCTTGAGATTCGTTATTTTTTGCATCTGCCCAAGGTCGCTTATACCTTGGCTCGTTTACCCACTCAAGATAAAAAGATCAGCACTGCGCTCAAAAGCCCGTGGAATGCGCCTTATTTTCGTGCGATCGCAACTTGGCTCTCTTTACTGAATCGAGAAGAATACAATGAATCAACCTGAGAAGAAAAAAATAAATAAGCCCATTAAAAAAGAAGATAAACCCAAGATCGAGTTATCTATCGCTCAAATCACTCTATTCATTGAGGGGCTGAACACTATAGAGGATAAACCAGGAGGGTTAAGGAGCTATGGAGCGAGAAACCTGGTTAGTCATGCAGAATTTTTAGGCAGTCACCTAAATAGATATGGCCTGAAGACTAATCAGATTCGTAAGTTCCTTGATGCGGTCAAACGCTTAAAGGTTCGTTTGATTTCTGGCGAAAGTTTTGTGGACATCAAGTCTGAAATAATTTTTCTTGAGCCTAAACTTGCTTACGCTGCTGCTCGAAAGAAGCAAGAGATGAAAAAGGGTGATGAGGTAAACCCTGCTCAAGACCTGAGCCGAATTCTCACAGCAGCGATCAGGAAAGTCTACCTTGAAGAAGATTTTTATCAACTTGTCCAATTTGTGGAATCAATTGTTGCATATCAC
>JBAUJD010000052.1:0-2358 GCA_049683515.1 Thermosynechococcaceae cyanobacterium
GTCTCTATGTGCTCAAGCTAGGTAAGCTGTGGCGATGGGTCGGTGAGTGGTTGGGCGGGGTTGCTATAGCAACCCTTCTCTTCTCCCCTTGGCTATGGATTATTCTCACCCGTCTTGGCACCTTTCAAGACAATACCGTATGGATGCGATCGCCTATGCAGATCTCATCCAGGATCGCCATTTGGATCGCCCCTATTTTGCTCACCTTCGGCGATCTCCCGTACCCCACCGATGCAAACTCTTTCCTAAAGCCGGGAGTCATCCTAGGAGTCGTTGTCGCTGTATTCCTCCTGGGCCTTACGATTTACGCGGCACGATTTATATACAGCACGTCGAGGCAGAGGCTATGGCTCTTCCCCCTCACCTTGGGCCTGACCACGCCTAGTGCCTTAATTTTGCTTGATGTGCTGCAGTCGGGCCAATCCTCTGCCAGCCCCCGCTACATGATTCCAGTCCAGATTTCGATTCAGCTCGTGGTCGCCTCTTTACTGGCTCACAAAATAGAGTCGTCCGTGTCGATGCGCTCACAACGACGATGGATAGGGATACTGGTTATGCTGCTGGGAGTTGGTTTGCTCTCTTGCACGCTCAATCTAGAGAAGTCACCTTTTTATCAAAAGAGCCGCAATCTCGACAATATTCCCATCGCTAAAATCGTGAACGAAGCAAAGGCTCCAACGTTAGTGACGGAGCCATCAAATGCCCTTGATCTCATTTCACTAAGCTATTCCCTAGACGCAGATATTCAGGTATCTCCCTTTACGGGTAATTTTTCCCTGTTCCCCAGGCTTTGCCAATCTCAAACGATGTTTCTGTTCAATCCATCTGAAGCATTACAGACACAGATTCAAGACCAAGCGAACGTTAAGCTTGTGCCTGCCTATCGTCCAAAGCGATTCAGTACTAGCCAGATTGCACTATCGCTGTGGCGGGTAGAGCCACGTCAAAATTGTCTAGATCAAGGGTAGACATGATTGTCTTTCAGACGAGTTTCAACGCTCACTGGGTCTGAAACGACGCTTACCAAGGCGTATCCACACCCACCCAGCCATAGACAGAATCAAGCCCCGTATTTGGCTCATATAAATCGGCATTAGAAATGTGAAACCAGCGCACGCCCACCAGCAATCTGCGGCGCTTTGGCAACTTAAAAGATAAGCCGCCCCCAACTTGAGGGGTGAAGTTAAACCGGCTCCCTCCGACAAGAGGGACACGGCTGGTCGTCCCAATAATGCCCGCTCCGCCATCGACGAAGAAAGACCAGTTTTTTTCTCTCAAGATGTGCCACCGCCCAATCAAATCGAGGTTGAGACCGACCGCGTCACGACCTTCTTGACTGAAGTAAAGACCATTGAGAACCAAATTGACGCTGTGACCATCGGCAAAGAAGTAGGTGCCCCCTGCTCCAATCAATCCAAAGGTGTTTGACGCTGCCGGATCGTAGGGAAAGCCAATGCCAGTTTGAAAGAACAGACGCTTTTGCCCCCTGCGGCCATATCGATAGTCTTGCTCTGACTGGTCTGCCGCTGGCTCTGGTGTCTCCTCAGGGGCAGGTGTTTCAGGCGGTACCGATTCAACGCTCTCAGGCTGAGTGACGTCAGGGTCCGTCATGTCAGAATCGAGGGTCTCAGGCGTTTGAGAGAGCGTCACCGAGGTGCTTGGCGGTAGGATTAAATCTTTGGCCTGGGCAGGCGGAGCCTGATAGAGAGCGTCTGCCGTCAAGACCGATGGAGCAGCAGGGAGAATTGGTGACAGACGCTCAGACGGTGCAGTGATAGGTCTTTCGTCTTGAGTTTGGGGTTCTGTCACTGGAGCAGAAACTTCTAGGATCTGTGGCTGAGGCGATCGCACCAAAAACTGCTCGGCCTCTGCAACTTTGGACGAAACGGCAGGGGGTGGAACGGCGTCCGTCTCCTGTGACTCTGCGTAAGCAGGCTTTGCACCTTGCAGCGGAGTCAGAGTGGCTGCGGCCAGGATTAAAGGCACCACTTTGGAACCACAGAAAACACCCCAAAGACGTTGTTGGCTGTGGCTTCGGCTCTGACTGAGATCCTGCATGGTTGAAGTACCCAAAAGTAGTGTGAGCGCCAGCGAAGATCGCAGGTCTTAATTTTTGAAATCGTGGTCAAATTTAGCACGAAACCAATATTTTCAGTCCGAAACGGACGGGCTGGCCGACAATGCTTCATCCCGATTGACGCAATGTGTCGGCCTTGGAAAGGGTCCAGCCTAAATCAATAAGATGAGGACGTCTGATGTTCAATAGTCCGGACAGTTTTACTTGAGGCGACAAGAAAGCTACCCATCGTATAGAGTGCAATTGAGTCAAACCAAGTTGCACCAATGGATAGCCTTACA
>JBAUJD010000053.1:0-9202 GCA_049683515.1 Thermosynechococcaceae cyanobacterium
ATCTTCTAAGCTGGGGACTGCGACATTGCGGGTATCAAAGCGATCGCAAACTTTCTCAATCACTTTAGGGATCTCTAAAAAGCTAATTCTTTCTTGCAAAAACAGCGCAACAGCCTGTTCATTGGCAGCATTCAGTACGGCAGGCATGGAACCCCCAGCCCGACCCACGGCGTAGGCGAGGTTCATGCAGGGATACTTCTGGTGATCGGGTTCTCTAAAGGTCAAATCGCCAGACTTTACGAGATCGAGCGGCTCCCAATCCGTGGCAACCCGCTCCGGCCAAGACAAGGCATAGAGCAGCGGCAAACGCATATCCGGCCAGCCGAGCTGAGCTAAGACTGAGGTGTCCTGCAGCTCAATCAGGGAGTGAATAATGCTCTGGGGGTGAATGACGATATCAATTTGGTCATAACTGACGCCAAACAGGTAGTGGGCTTCAATCACCTCTAGCCCTTTATTCATGAGCGTGGCTGAGTCAATGGTAATCTTTTGACCCATCGACCAGTTGGGGTGTTTGAGGGCGTCAGCCACGGTGACATTTTTGAGCTTCTCCACCGGCCAATCGCGGAACGAACCACCAGAGGCTGTGAGAATAATGCGCCGTAGCCCCTTGTCAGGGACGCCTTGGAGGCACTGAAAGATGGCAGAGTGTTCAGAGTCTGCAGGGAGCAACTTAACGCTGTACTGCTCCACCAATGGCAACACTACTGGGGCACCGGCAATTAGCGTTTCTTTGTTGGCGAGGGCAATATCTTTACCGGCTTTGATGGCGGCAATGGTGGGTAATAGACCCGCGCAGCCGACGATTCCGGTGACGACTGATTCAGAGTCGCCGTAGCCTGCAACCTCACAAACGCCAGCCTCCCCGGCAAGGAGCTGTGGTTTTGTATCAAAAGCTGCGATCGCATCTTTGAGTTCAGGGAGCTGATTGGGATCTGCGATCGCAACAATTTCTGGCTTAAACTGCTTAATCTGCTTGATCAGCAATTCTAAGTTCCGTCCTGCTGCCAGTCCCACAATCTGGAACTGCTCAGGATACTGGGCCACAATATCTAAGGTTTGGGTACCGATAGACCCTGTGGAACCAAGAAGCGTGATTTTTTTCACAGTTTTTTAAGCTTTAAGCGTATCCCCTATCTTAAAGGCTGATGGTCTTCTTCGTGAAGGCGGCATCCTAGAATGGTTAACAACTGGGAACGCTAGACAATGTAGCTCAAAATTATTTGCTTTCTTCTGTTATGAATCCTCTTTGGAAACGGCTGCTAGTCCAGAGCATTGGTCTGATTATCCCTTTGGCCTTGTTCTTTAGTCTGTTCTATGGCGCTAGGGTTCTCATTAATTCCATGCCTTGGTTTCAGACCCAAACCGTCTCTGATAGTGAAGCGATTGAAACGGACATTCCGCAGGTTAGTTGAGAGATTTGAGGAATACTTCGGTATGCTTTTTCAAAGCACTAGAGCCACCGCTGATGAACGTCCACGACCTTGACAGCAATTCTCATTATGGATTTCAAGTGAAATTAGCCCCTTCGGTGAGCATGAACTCAAAGAGCGCATCCCAACTAGCGAACCAAAAATAGCGAGTCAGGGTCCGTAAGTCCCGGAAAAAGTCTTTTCGAGTCACCAGCAGTTCTCTGAGTTGCCGATAGGTGCCGCCCACCAACTCTAGAATCGTGTGTATCAAAAAGGCCAGCAAGTTGAGCGTCACCAGCACTTCTGCTAGATGCTGTTCTCCATGACCAAAGTTATGCTCTAAATGATAACCCTTGGTTTTGAGTACATTATTGTTTTCATTCTCGACCTTCCACCGTGCCCGTCCTGCCTCAACAATCGTCTTAACCGTTTCATCATTGATGAGATGTTGGGTAACAAAGGTATTGAAATAGACCTGCTTGTTGTTGCGTTTGTCGGTCACTTTCACCTCACACCAGTTGACCTCTAGAGCCGACTGCTGGGCATTGAGAGGCACCCGATTGACATAGCGAAATTGGTAAAGCAACGGTTTTGCCCCTTGATAGCAACAGACCTCATAGCGTTGCATTTCTCCAGCCCTGTCAAGATACTCAAGCCACTGATAGAGTTCTTCATGGGATGTCGGTAGACACACAAAGATAAAGCCATAGCCATGTTCAAGAGCCGTTTGACACATCGGTTGACGAGAATAGAGGTCATCGCCAAGGAGGGTCGCGCCAAGGTCAGGGTCGGCAATGGGGTGAGCCTCAATCCAGCGTTTGGCTGCGGCTGTTTCACAGTCTTGTTTGTCATGACCATCCTGGGGACGGATAAACTCTGGTGCTAGGTTCAGCACTTGGTTACATCCTGGCTTGACCATTACGGGGGTAACGACTTGGTGAAAGTAGCTCACCCGGCCATTGCGATGCTGCTTTTGACTGCACTGAGCGCAATGAACCTCCTGCGATGAAAAATACTCGGTTCCATCTAAGGCCACCAAGTAGCCCTGCTCAAAGCATCGATAGCGGTGACGCTTGCCACTAGCTTCTAGGCACTGATGGAGAGACTCAAATCCAGAAAATACAGCCGATGCAGCGACGGGGTCTAATAGGTTGCGGATCTGATTGTCACAGGGAATCTTCTCTATGCCAAATAGACTCTTGGCGTTGCTGCGACCCTTTTTTGTCGCCATCTGACGCTGATATTGAAGAAAGGAGCTTGATTGCATAAAAAATAAGCTCAATGCACTCAGCAAGGCATCGTCAACGCGATACTGCTTATTGAGACCCTTACGCAGATCTGGTAGGTCTGAAAATCCCTCCAGCATTGAACTGATAAGACTTTGGGGGCTGATGGAGGGTAATTCGAGCATTGACTGGGATAATGGCATACAGCTAGAGCTTACACTCACCCTAGCAAGACACAGAAACCTTATAGATAAAGCATTTCTCTAAAATGAGAATTGCTGACCCATGACCGGACTCCAAGGCATTTTAGACGGCGATCTGCTCAAAGATGAAGAGGATAGTTGAAGATCCTCTTAGCATGGACGAAAACTCAAATCCCAACTCTCAGCTCAATCCCAGCGACGAATGGCAGCTTGGTAGTCCTTTGCCCAATGCCAAGTACGTTCAAATCGACCCCGCAAAATTTGATCAGTACTCAATGAATCCAGATAACCCACGGAACCTTGGTAAATGGAAAGCATTTGAGGAAATTGGATATGATATTAGCAGCGCAGAAAATCGACAGGCCACAGCAAGATGGATCATCAAACAGCTTCGCCAAAGCTTGCCCAATGCACCTGCAAGATTGGGTAAAAACTCACCTCACGGCTCCAGGTTTGAAGTGAGAACAACAATCCAATCACCCATGGGTAAAGCTGGCACTCTCGTTACGATATGGCAGATTAATAGTGGGGAAACCATTCCTCGGCTGATTACAAACTGGTTAGAGACCCATCGCTGTTGAGGAAATTTTCATGAAAAATCAGCTAAAGCATCAAAAAATTGAAACCATAGAAAATATCCAAGGTGAATTTACGCATCGCATGATTCCTCAAGGGACACTGGGGATCATCCTCGAATCCTATCAAAACCCTGAAAGCTATGCCATTGATCTCGCGCTACCAGATAACACCCTGCCCAGTGGCTTTGCTTACGAAAACGTTGTCCTTTTTTCCCATCAATTTAAAGTTGTCGGTGCAGTGACTCGTGATTTCTCTTTACTGGAAACATAATCGTAACGAAACGATTAAAGAGCGACTAGGTGCCCTTCTCGAAATCTATCTAGAATCTGCAGGGATTGACTTTACACCCACAGGGTCAATGACTCTTGAAAGTGCAGAAGGGATGGTCAAACGCGAAGCCGATAAATTCTATGAATTGGGTCGAGATCGCAGTCTTCCTGACTTAGCGATTGAGGTTGTCGTCACTAGCGGGGGTATCGACAAGCTGAAAGTCTATCAGCGTCTACAAATTCCTGAAGTGTGGTTCTGGGAGAAGCAAAAGTTGTCTCTCTATGTCTTAAGAACAGATCACTACGAAGAAATGACGCAATCAGTAGCCTTGCCAAAACTAGATATTGCTTTGCTCACGCGCTGTATTCAGATGGATAGCCACCGTCAGGCACTGAGAGAATTTAGGCAGGCTCAGTAGATACAAAGAATGATCCGATGGAAGGAAAGAGCACTCTGTAGCATTGCTTCAATCTAACGAGCCTGCAAAATCTTAGGCATGATGATCCTGAGAACGGTTGTTTCTATCGAGAGCCGAGCCATGTTGGCATCAGAGGCGACCTCCAGACTTTACTGACTCTATTTTCGGATGGCGAAGAACTCGGTTGAGCGGTAGATAAATCGTGAAGGTGCTCCCGTGACCTAGCTCTGATTCCACCGTTACTTTGCCCTGGTGAGCTTCTACAATCTGACGAACCAAATTTAAGCCTAAGCCACTACCGGAATAACGGTGACTCCCCTGAAACGCCCTCTCGAACACATCAAGGACTAGATCCCGACCAAGCTCAGTCTCTACAGGTGTCTCCCTTAACTACCAGGGAATTAGAGGTGCTGGAGCTAATTGTAGGTGGACATAGCAATAGCGCGATCGCAGAAACGATGTTCCTCAGCCTCGGCACGGTGAAGACCCACGTTCGCAATATTTTGAGCAAGCTCTGCGCCAGCGATCGCACCGAAGCTGCCGTTAGAGCGTTGCGATCGGGTTTGGTAAAGTAACAATGCAATTTTAAGTCAGAGAGTGCAAACCACGGCGATAGAAGCATAAGCCTATGTAGGCTATAGATAATGCGATCTCACCCCTAAAATTCCCAACATGAGCACCTGGTATCAACTCAGCTCCACACACGTTTTAGAAAAGTTTGGCACTGTTGCAGCAGGCTTGAGTCAAGACGAAGCACGGCAGCGCCTCGCACGTCAGGGTGCTAACGAGCTAGTTGAGCAAGCGACCAAGAACCCGTGGGTGATTTTGAGAGAACAGCTCACGGCTACTATGGTGCTGATCTTGATTGTGGCGGCAATCTTATCAGCATTCTTGGGCGATATTCAAGACTCGATTGCCATTTTCACCATTGTTGTTTTCAATGCGTTGCTGGGATTTAAGCAGGAGTATCAGGCCGAACAGGCGATCGCATCTCTTCGCAAACTCGCAGTTCCTATCGTGAGGGTCAAACGAGCGGGACAGGTGCTTGAATTGTCTTCACGGGAGTTGGTTGTTGGAGACATTGTGCTGCTAGAGGCTGGTAATCTAGTCCCCGCCGATGGCCGCATTTTAGAGAGCGCCAATCTTCGCATCCAAGAAGCCTCTCTCACGGGAGAATCCCACGCCGTCGATAAAGTCTCTTACGCATTAGAACAGGGTGACTTGCCCCTCGGCGACCGGCTCAACATGGTCTACATGGGCACGATGGTCACCTATGGTCGCGGTGAAGTGCTGATCACCGAAACGGGCATGGCGACGGAATTAGGGCAAATTGCCTCTGCGATTCAGTCGGTCAAAGCTGAACCCACTCACCTGCAAAAACGGCTCGATCAGTTGGGACAGAAACTTGCGATCGCAATTCTAATCACGGTTTTGATCGTCTTTGGCCTTGGCCTTCTGCGGGGTGAAGAAATCCAAGACATGTTTATGATTGCCGTTAGCCTAGGTGTCGCGGCAGTCCCCGAAGGTCTCCCAGCAGTGGTCACCATCGCCCTGTCTCTGGGTGCCCAGCGAATGCTGAAACAGCGAGCACTCATTCGCAAACTGCCCGCCGTAGAAACGTTAGGTTCAGTCACGGTGATCTGCACCGATAAGACCGGCACTCTCACCGAAAATCAAATGACCGTCACCGCTCTAGTGGCGGCAGGGAAACGCACTGATTTAGGACCAGATCAGCACCAATCTTCGATCTCGCCTAGCGGGTTTGCACGTTACCTTCAAGATCAGCCTGCCCTCACTTTGCTGCTCATGGGCGGGACGCTGTGTAACGATGCCGCTCTCAATCTAGATGACAATGCCCCCCAAGGCTTCAGCATCATGGGTGATCCCACCGAAGGGGCGCTGGTGGTGGCGGCGGCTCAGGCAGGGTTGAGTAAAACGGACTGTGAGCAACGGCTGCCGCGCATCAAAGAAGTTCCCTTTGATTCAGAGCGAAAGTGCATGACCACTGTGCATCACATTGCGGCGAAACAGTCAACGGCCCCGCCGTTGACTGACATATTGGCCTTTGCCCAAGTCCCGGATCATTGCCAGTACGTTGTGTTCTGTAAAGGCGCGGTGGATCGGCTGCTCAAGATTTCAGATTGGGCCTGGGAGACTGATCATATTGAGCAGATGACAGAGACGAGATGCGATCGCATCCTCAAAACCCATGATCAACTCGCTCAAGAAGGAATGCGGCTTTTGGGCGTTGCCTACCAATCGCTGAAGGCCGTCCCAGAGGATCTCTCCACCGTTGAACAACATCTGATTTTTGTGGGATTGGTGGGCATGATCGATCCGATTCGGGCAGATGTCTATGCAGCAGTTCAAACCTGCCAAACCGCAGGGATTCGCCCCGTCATGATTACCGGCGATCATCCCTTGACTGCCCAACATATTGCCTCCGATTTGGGCATTGATTCCAACGGCGAGCTTTTAACCGGGCAAGACTTAGATCAATTGACCGACGCAGAGCTATGCGACGCTGTTAAGCGGGTGTCGGTTTATGCCCGGGTTGCCCCCCAACATAAGCTCGATATTGTCCACGCCCTCCAGTGTTCTGGGCACATTGCCGCGATGACCGGGGACGGGGTGAACGATGCCCCGGCTCTGAAACAAGCCGATATTGGCATCTCCATGGGCATCATGGGCACGGATGTCGCCAAGGATGCTTCAGATATTGTGCTGCTCGACGACAACTTCAGCACCATTGTGGCTGCAACCCGCGAAGGCCGGGTCATCTATGACAATATTCGCAAATTTATTCAATATACGCTCACAGGTAATCTCGGTGAACTGTGGGTGATTCTGTTTGCTCCCTTTTTGGGAATGCCATTACCGCTGCTGCCGCTGCAGATCTTATGGATAAACCTGCTAGCAGACGGTATTTTAGCCCTATCGCTCAGTGTGGAACCCGCAGAGCGAAATATTATGCAGCGTGCGCCTTACCAGCCCCATGAAAGCATCTTCGGTCGCGGCGTCGGCAAGGGCATCATCTGGATCGGTCTCTTCTTAGGGATTGTCTTGTTGGGCGTCGGCTATCGCTATTGGAGTTTGGGGCTAGAAAGCTGGCAAACGATGGTGTTTTGCACATTGGCCTTTTCTCGAATCAGCATTGCCCAGGCGGTTCGCTCTGACCGAGATTCTGTATTCAAAATTGGCCTATTTTCCAATAAGCCTGCGTTGTTGGCGGTGGTGATCACCTTTGTCTGCCAACTTCTGGTTATGTATGTTCCTGCACTGCAGCATATGTTTAAAACAGTGCCGCTATCGGCAACAGATCTAGGCGTTAGCCTGGGCCTAGGGGGACTGGTCTTTTTGAGTGTTGAAATGAAAAAGACAATCTCTCACTGGCGCTCTAGCAACTCTGTGAAGCGCCGCTAGCCGTCTGTCAATCCCAGATTGACAGGTAGAAGATAATTTTTGGGTTGTTTTTTGAGGGGTTGAAAACCCTCAAAAAATTCTTGCCAGAGCACTACTAATCCCCCAAGTAAATCCCCAATCCCCTAGCGGTTTTGACCAGAGTGCCATAGGGATCTACAGCTCTGTAATGTGCGATCGCATCTTTAATCGGTACGTTCATCACCTTACGGTTCTGCCAAGTCACAATCCGGTCAAATTCCCCAGCCGCAATCAGATCCACCGCTCCCACGCCAAAGGCAGAGCCAATTAGCCGATCTAGCGGCGACGGCATTCCACCCCGCTGAACATGCCCCAGCACCGTGACTCGTGTTTCTGCCACCTGACGACTACAGATTTGCTCAGACAGATATTGCCCCACGCCACCCAAACGGCATTCTCCCATGCCATCGGTCATGGTAATGGTGCTGCCACCAATAGATTTGACCGCCTCTGCCACCACAATTAAAGAATAGGTTTGCCCCTTCTCTTGGCGCTCTTTGAGCTTGGCACAGACCTTATCGATGTTGTAAGGAATCTCAGGAATGAGGGCGATATTAGCCCCACCCGCAATAGCCGAACTAATGGCAATATGACCCGCATCACGGCCCATCACTTCCAAAATAATGACGCGGCTGTGGCTCGCTGCCGTGAAATGCAAACGATCAAGCGCTTCTGTGGCAATATTAACCGCCGTATCAAAGCCTACTGACCGCTCCGTAACGCCCACATCGTTATCAATGGTCTTAGGGATGCCCACCAAATTCCAATTACCCTGCTGGGCTAGCTTGCGCAGAATCGCCATGCTGCCATCCCCGCCCACGCCAATAATGGCGTCTAGCCCTAGTTGATGATAGCCGCGAATAATTTCTTCGGAGCGGTCCTCTAGCGTCCCATCCGCCATCGGAAAAGCAAAGGGATTGCCCTTATTGGTCGTGCCCAGCATCGTCCCACCCGCCGTCAGTAAACGGCCCATGTCTTTGGGGTCTAGAGCAACGGCCTGGGGCGGGTCTGACATTAGCCCGTGGGTGGCCTGACGAATGCCTAGCACTTCCCAGCCGTAGGTATCTGCTGCCCGCAGCACCACCGCTCGAATTACAGGGTTAAGCCCTGCACAATCGCCACCGCTGGTTAGGATGCCAATTCGCTTGCGCTCACCCATTGTTGTTGGCCCTCAAATTGCTCAGACAAATACTTTATCTTTGTGCGATCGCACTTTCTAGCATTCTGGGATGAACTTAACCTTTGCTCAAAAAATATCGCTTCAGCGTTTTGCGACGATCAAAAGGGGCACTCTATGTAAAAGCATCTCGCACTTTTCACCAGAACAGTTGCAAGTCAACGCTGCACTCGTTGAGCAATAACGGCAAAATTAAATGTCACAATCCCTCGACCGGTTCTCTCCTCGATATTTACCCCCAGCTTCAACAGAAGACGTCAGGCCCGTACCTCACTCCCCAATAGGTCTCCTGCGAGCGATTTTGCTGGGTCTACCCCTATTGTTTAGCTCTGCCTCTTCTCACCTACAGCTCACAACTGTTGCTCTCCCGACCCAGGCTGAGGTCGTGCAAGTGAACCCAGATTTACTTTCTCTCCCAGAGAGCCAAGAACAATTTCAGCCAACTGCATCCCCTACCGTTATCGCCAATCCTTCCT
>JBAUJD010000054.1:0-3407 GCA_049683515.1 Thermosynechococcaceae cyanobacterium
TTTTCTACCCGGTAACGGTGGATTGCCTGCAGGTCAAAGTCCTGCCGGGTCACTGATCGAAAAATTAATATGTCGCCCCAATAGTTGTGTGGCTCAGGACCTGGTGGTGGCGTGTTTTGATGCCGCAAGTTGTCAGGGCGTAAAGGAGAGTGAGCCTCAATCTCACAACCTATATCGCTTTGGCATTGCCATGCATGTCTATGCCGATACTTGGGCACATCAGGGATTTGCGGGTATTAACCACCCAGTCAATGAAGCCAAAATCTTAGTCGATGCCCAAGGAAATCTGGATCCGCGCTCCACAGAGCGGGTCAAGCGCTATTTCCATCAGAACATCACGAATCGATTAGCTCGGCTTGTGATCAGTGAGGGATTCCCGCTGGGCCACGGTGCGGTGTTGAGTAATCCTGATCGTCCCTATCTAAAGTGGGGCTACATAAACGGGCTTGATCAGCGCATCATGCGTGATAATCCGAGTGATTTTCTAGAGGCCGCCGATCAGATGTGTCGCTGGATGCAGCGCTATCGCATCGGTGACGCTGGGGCAGACTGTCCTGGTCTACCGCTGGATGATCAACAGAAAATGGCCCAGTTGCTGCAAACGACAAGGGAACGCAGCAGTAAGGCAAGACATAAGGTATGGCTAGATGCTGTAGCATCTAGCCATTTCAGCTTTGGCCCAGCCCCGGTTCACTATCGAGCCAAGGGCAAAGGCTCCTGGAAGTACGAAGCCATTGGGACTGAAGCTGTGATTGATACCGGCGATGAAGTGTTTCCCTTCCACGCTGCGTTTATGGGTAGCCACTGGAAACGCTTTCATGATGCCCTTAAAGACCACCGAGCCTACGTGGTTGATCAGCTTTTGCCTAAATATGGCATTCACGTTGAAGGGAGGCGCGCCGTTGTAGGAGCGGTGGAATAGGATTGCCAAGGCTAGAGCTAACCTGATTCAATGCTAGAGAACGCAGGGTAGGAAAATCATGAAAGCACAGGTATTCCGTGGGGTGAATCAGCTCCGCTACGAAGAGGTTCCGCAGCCAGAACTAGCGGTAGACGAGGTTTTGGTACAGGTCAAGGTGGTGGGCCTGTGCCAGTCTGATATCAAAAAAATTCTCTATCCGCTCTATGAGCCGCCCCGTATCTTCGGCCACGAAACGGCAGGGGTGATTGCTGCCGTTGGCGACCAGGTGCAAGGCTGGCAGGTGGGACAGCGGGTGATCGTGCTCCATCACATCCCTTGTATGCACTGCGACTATTGCCTCAACGACAATTTCTCGATGTGTGAGGTCTATAAGAACATCACCACCACGGCGGGGTTTACCCCCAGCGGTGGCGGCTTTGCTGAATACGTCAAAGTGCCGGGTCATATTGTTCGCCAGGGCGGCCTGATGGAAATTCCTAGCGAGATTACTTTTGAGCAGGCCAGCTTTGTCGAACCCACGAACTGCTGCCTCAAGGCGGTGAAAAAAGCCAACATTCAGCCCGGTCAAACGGTCTTGATTACGGGAGCCGGTCCCATTGGCCTTATGTTTATCATGCTGGTGAATCATTTTGGGGCGCGGGCGATCTCAACTGATCTGCTCCCCAGCCGCATCGAAAAAGCAAAAAGTGTCGGGGCCACTGCGGCCTTTGACGCCAGAGACGCTGATTTACAGCAGAAGATTGAAGATCTCACCCGAGGTCTGGGCGCTGATGTGACCATTTTGGCGGTTCCCAGCGACAAAGCCTTTTTTCAGGCGCTGGACTGCACCCGCAAGGGGGGCAAGATTTTGTTCTTTGCCGAATTCCCGGATCAAATTGAAATTCCCATCAACCCCAACCTGCTTTATCGGCGGGAGATTGATCTGATGGGTAGCTATAGCTCCTCCTTCCGGCTCCAGCAGTTAGCGGCTGATATCGTCTTTCAGAAGCACATTGATGTCGATGCACTGGTGAGCGATCGCTATCCCCTTAGCCAGCTTGCGGCGGCTGTGGAGCAGGCCACTGCCCCGACGGCTGACACCTATAAAATTCTGCTCTATCCAGAGTTGAACTAAATCCAGAGTTGAACTAATCTATTCAGTCGCAGTAGAACCGGGCGCACAGACAATGGTGCCGCCCACGAGCTTCGGGGCGGCGGGAGCAGCTTGAGCCGGTAGATTGCTTTTGCACATTGACGTAATGGGGGTGCTGCCCTCGACATTGTAGGCCGCTCCGATATAGCTGTTGAGGCCAGGAACTTTTGCGATCGCAGCCACCACGGCCTGGTTTTTATCTGCCTTGAGAATTTTGAACTGATATTCTGCGATTTCTGCTGGAATTTTGTCAGAGAGCGACGATAAGTTGGGCACAAACGTACCGCCGACAAACCGCTCTGTTTGCTGCTGCACCAGAATATTGCTCAAATAGGTCTTGCCGACATCTTGGCGAGCGATGCCGCCTTTCTTTTCTGTAGTCTGAGCGGCTTCACTCACAATCTGCTGATCGTTCTTAGATAGCTTCACCGGCGGCGCAGGCTTTGCCTCAGACTCATTCGTAGATTTCGGCGTGGTGTTAGTCGTCCCGTCTTTTTTACTGGTGGGCGAACCTGTGGCTGATACACCTGGAGACGCTGTAGCAATCGGACTTGGAGACGGCTGCTCAGAACGATCTGGCGTTTGGCTACCTCCGAACCAAGCGCAACCCACGACGCCTAAACCGCATAGGCTGACGGCAGCCTTTAAGAGCAATCTTTTACTAAGTAGATGTGACATATCTCCAGGATGCACCAATTTCGCCCTCGGTTATCAACGACGAGCAAAATTGAGATTTAGGAGGCTCTACTCTATAATGACGCTGCTCCACCACAGGGATGGGAGCGAGCCATCTTTAAGACGATTTCATCGATGGTCTTGACCAGTACAGAGCCGGACTGAGAGGACTGATTTGCCAAAATACTAAAGGTTAAGGGGCCGTACTCAGGGTGCTGCAGATAGCCCGAGAGTGCCCTAACGCCATATAGTGTGCCTGTCTTGGCACGGACTTTACCACGCACTTCAGGGGACTTGAGGCGATTTCTGAGAGTCCCCGTTTCACCGGCGCTGGGCAATGAATAGTAAAAGGTGGACCAGTTAGCGGTTCGACTCATGCCTCGCAGTGTATTAACCAAGGTTTCTGGCGAAGCCATGTTATACCTCGACAAGCCAGAGCCGTCTGTTTGACGATACTGGCCCGGATCAATGCCTAAATCATTCCATAATTGGTTACGGACGGACTGCTGCCCACCCACCTGCTTCAGCAAGAAATCAGCGTAGCCGTTATTACTGTAGGTATTGACCGTGTTCACCCATGAACTCAGAGACTGTGAGCGAATTTGGTACTGCGGCCCCAGAGACTGCAGAGCTGCTGCCGTTGTAAAAATCTTGTTGTTAGAGGCAGGAATAAAGTGC
>JBAUJD010000055.1:0-2720 GCA_049683515.1 Thermosynechococcaceae cyanobacterium
GTTCATACAAGGGAAGATCTGGGTTGTACCGAGACAACTCAAATAAGGAAAAGGCTCCTGCCCAAAAAGCCATCAGAGCAATCTGACCGATATGAGCGGCCAAAAATTTACCGCTTAGTTCTTCGAAACGAGCATTGCCATTAATCCAGCCGATTTCGGCGTTGGAAGTGGTCATTGTTAAGCTATCTCCACGTCATATATATTCAGTTCCACAGCAGCGTCACCGCATCTCAAATACCAGTGGCACCGTTTTTATATCAAACTCATTACAAAATACTACGAGAGCAGGCTCTACTTCAAACTTCTGAAGAGCTGCTCAAGAGCTTAATACAAGGTCTTCAACTGCTATTTGCGATCGCACAAAAGACCTCAAATATCCTAAAAAACATTGCAGCAGAAAGGCTAGAGCTTCTTGACGTCAGGTTCTTCACCAGTGTTTTAGAACCACAAATCACTCCAAATCGCCACGCCATAATGTAAAGATACGTAACTAAACATAGACTTCTTCCTGATTATTCACAGTCGCGCAAAGAATTGTTAAGAAAGCCGTCTTGGTGATGGATTCAGTCGATTGAATTGCTGGGTCCCTTTTTAATGGGTGGCTCATTCCAAGCGCCTCAACTGTGCTGGGGTGAGTTGATGTTCAAAGGTGGCGATGAGCAGTGATAGAATTCCAACGTTCAGGCATTCACACTAATGAGGTTAAAACGTGGTGCAAACGCCTTTGCCACTCTCACGGTTTCATGAAGAAACTAGCAACTCACTTCAGGAGTGGCTCCAGTCTCTTGCCCATCGAATCATTGATGGAGAGTCGCTCGATCGGGAAACTGCAATTGAGTTAACGCAGATCGAAGGCCAAGATAATATCCTGGCGTTGTGTGAGGCTGCGAACCTGGTTCGTCATGCCTGTTGTGGTGATGTCGTTGACCTGTGCAGCATCGTTAATGTTAAGTCAGGCAACTGTTCTGAGAATTGCTCGTTCTGCGCTCAGTCTGCCTATCATCCCGGCGAAGCCTCCCCCATTTATGGTCTGCAGTCAGCCGAAGCCATCTTGGAGCAAGCAAAGGCTGCAGAAGCCTCTGGCGCTCGGCGATTCTGTTTGGTGAGCCAAGGCCGTGGGCCAAAATATGCCGGGGCCAGTTCGACGGAGTTTGAGCAGATCCTCGATACGGTTCGCACCATTATTTCTGAGACCTCAATTAAGCCCTGCTGTGCCTTGGGAGAAGTCACAGATGAGCAGGCCCAAGCCCTCAAGGAGGCCGGGGTTACCCGCTATAATCACAACCTAGAGAGTTCAGAGGCGTTTTTCCCGCAGGTTGCCACGACTCACCGTTGGCAAGATCGTGTTGAAACCATTAAGACGCTTAAGGCCGCTGGGATTCAAGCCTGTACGGGTGGGATCATGGGACTGGGTGAATCTTGGGAAGATCGTGTTGATCTCGCCCTTGCCTTAAGAGAGCTGGAGGTTGAATCGGTGCCATTGAACTTGCTGAACCCTCGGGAGGGGACACCTCTTGGTGAGAATCACAAGCTCGATCCCTACGATGCGCTCAAGGCGATCGCAATCTTTCGTCTTCTGCTGCCCAAACAAATCCTGCGGTATGCCGGTGGGCGTGAAGCCGTCATGGGCGAACTACAGGAACTGGGTCTACAGGCGGGTATCAATGCCATGCTGGTGGGGCACTACCTCACTACGCTGGGACAGCCTCCTGAGCAGGATCAAGCCATGCTGAATAAATTAGGTCTTGAAGGTGGTGAAGCTCCAATCCCAGGAACCTACGCTGTTGTCTCCGCCTCCTAAACTGAGAGTGCTCTCTCCTCTGGATGAACTGCTGTGGGCAGTCATTGGTCTTCTCTTGACGGTCAGTGGTGTCTTTGTTGAGGTTTCTTTGCCAGTCCCTGTATTGACCTGGCCCATTGACTTTAGCGCTATGCAGACCTACTCCCTGATCGCAACGCTTCAGGTGGGTGCCGTTCTGTTTATCGGCTGCGTCGGCGGTAAGAACGCAGCGGCCCTGTCGCAGATTGCCTATCTTGCTTTAGGGCTAAGCGGTGTTCAAGTGTTTGCGCAAGGGGGCGGGTTCGGTTATTGGCAAGAGCCAACCTTTGGCTACTTGGTTGGCTTTTTACCCGCTGCTTGGCTATGCGGCTACATCGCCTTTCGTCAGCGGCGGCGCTTCGATGCCATTGTGTTAGGGTGCCTAACTGGACTGCTGGTCATTCACGTCCTGGGGCTAATGTACCTGAGCGGCCTGTCCGTGTTTGGGTTACTGCCAGAAAGCTGGTGGTCTACAATCCAGCAATATTCAATTGCGCCCCTGCCGGGCCAGCTTTTAATTATTTGTGCTGTGGCCCTGATCTCCTTTTTGTTACGCTGCTTGTTGTTCTATTGATGTCTCGCACCCGGAACCTTCTGTTTTGGCTCGCTGCCCTAGGCAGCCTAGGTCTAGATCGGCTCACCAAAGAGTGGGTACTCAAGACGTTTGAATTGACGGTTCCCGCCGATACTTGGCCGCTGTGGCCTAACGTCTTCCATTTCACCTACGTCATCAATACAGGAGCTGCTTTCAGCCTCTTTCAGGGGGTTGACTGGCTGCGTTGGCTCTCTCTTCTCGTTTGTATTGTCTTGATCGCGTTAGGGCTATTCAACCCTCGCTTGGTTCGCTGGGAGCAGACGGGCTATGGTTTTTTGCTGGGCGGAGCAGCGGGGAACGGGATCG
>JBAUJD010000056.1:0-4033 GCA_049683515.1 Thermosynechococcaceae cyanobacterium
GGATACGATGGGGCGACCACCCATCAAATTGCGGATCGGGCGGGGACTGCGATCGGGTCTCTCTATCAGTTTTTCCCGAATAAGGCCGCGATCTTTAACGCGATGGAGTTAAGGCATGTGGAGCGAGTTAAGGCATTTTGGGCACAAACTCTCACACCTGATTTTGTTCAGCTTCCCCTGCAGCAGATGGTTCAGATCTTGACATACTCAGTCGCTGAACTCTTTGAGAACCCCGTATCGAGGGTTGTATTTATTCAGTTTTATACCGCCCCCCACATTTTCCAGTCCATTGATGAGGCGATGACCCAGGAGGCGATTAACTTTTTGGCGACTATTCTGAAGCGGCGCAATCCAGCCTTGAGTGAGGCGCAAGCCAATTTGTTGGCTGAGGTTTGTGTTCATAGCAGCAATGCCGTGACGCTCTCGGCGCTCCGTAACCCAGACCTGCATCACCGTCAGCAGTTAACCGAGCAGGTTGGGGATCTGCTGATGTCATATTTGGAACCCTATGTGGGAGATCGCATCTCCAAGAATGTAATGAAAGTAATGATTTGTCCCCACTGCCAATCGGAGCAAATTTCTAAAAATGGATCTCGGCGAGGCAAGCAGTGCTATCTCTGTAAAAGCTGTGGTAAGCAGTTTGTTGAGTCAGTTGTTCAGCGTGTATAGGGCTGTGCAATTAGAAGTTTAGGGACAACTCGATAGTGTTTGATATTGAATGTGCATAGCGTCAAATTCCGTCCGACCGCGCAGGCAGCAATTAAAGCGTCGAGTAACCCCAGGCTATCCGACAAATGGTAGGTTGTGAAATCTGATAAGGCACGGGCACAATTGGTTTCAGTTGCCCAAATGACAGGTAGAGGTGCTACAAGCTGAAGCGTCTTACGAACCTGTTGCTTATTTTGGGAGTCTTGCACTAGCTCCATGACGACAAAACCAGGCACGTAGGGAATCTTCGTCAAGCTAGAGAACCAAGCAATAGCAGGTTCATGCCCCCGTTGAATATCAATTAAAACATCGGTGTCTAGCAGATACATCAGTTTTGCCTATGTCCGCGTGCGGGTTTCAGCCTCATGGCGAAGGTATCGAGCATGAACTTGACTATCGGTAATATCAGGTCTTGAGTTGATAACGCCTTCACTTTGCCAGTAGTCAACTAGCTCGGCACCCGTTTTAGGGGGATTGCTCAGCACTTGTCTGACAGATAGAACTTGGAGAATATAGTCAGGTAAAGGTAAATTTAGCTGTGAGGCTTCAGTAGACAGTTCACCCTCTAGCTCTGGGGATAGGTCTAGATGAATACTCATTTCTGCGTTCCTCATGGATAGATATTTTACCTAGATGGTAGCTGATGGCTTTGCTATTGAGTGGATCTCCGATTGGGCAAGCGTGAATCTTATCCTAATCGTTAATCCTCAACGAGTTTTGAGAGTATCTAGCAGCTTAAATCGTTCAGTTTAGTCCATTGATCTTGGCAAGCCTCTAATGGACAAGCTGACATATCGCACAGCCGACACATGAATTCTGCTTGCTCTCCAATACTGGGTTGCTGACTCGTGATTTTAGTGAGCAGTTGGCTGAGTTGCTGTTGATCCTGTGGGGTCAGCACCGTCAAAACTTGTGCAATTTGCTGCTGTCGCTCTTGCAGAATTGCGATCGCAACCCCCTTTCCCACCTCCGTTAAAGCTAGGGTCACAAATCGCTTGTCCTGCCCCCGATTGCGCTGCACCCACCTTTGCTGGGTCAGACGATCCACTAGCCGCACCGCGCCCGACTGCGAAAGCTGAAGATACCGCCCCAACACATCCACCGTAATCCCCCGATAGCGATGGATCAGCACCAACGCTGCAGTGGCCGACGCCGATTGTCCCGCTGCCGATTCTGTCGATTGGCGAATTTGATCTGCGATCGCCAGTGAAACCACACCCACCAGATTGACAAGCTGCGGACTAACCGTATTTATATTAAATGACTGAGTCATGCATCTATTGTATGATTTGTTTCAAGAGGCCATCTTTCTGATGCCAACTGCTATCGTTTCATCGTAATTGCAATGCTCCGAGAAATCGCTACCGATCTTTGGGTTGCTGAACAGCCCTTTCGTTATTGGGGGGTGGATGTTGGTACTCGGATGACGATTATCCGACTCCAGTCAGGAGAGTTAGTTGTGATTTCCCCCATTCAAATGGAATCGCTGGCTGCGATTCATGAGTTGGGTCCAGTACGCTATGTCATTGCTCCCAATCTCTATCACCATCTGTACATTGCTGAGTTCCAGAGGCGATGTCCTGAAGCGGAATTACTAGTTGTGCCAGACTTGGCAGCCAAACGATCTGATCTGAAGATTGACGCTTGTTTAGATAAAGCGGGTCATCTGCAAGATCAGGTGAGTTATCTGCCGTTTCGTGGGTTTCGAATTCTTGATTTCAGTGGGCCGAAGCTGCTCAATGAAGTCGTCTTTTTTCATCCCAGCAGTCAAACGCTGATTTTGACTGATACAGCATTCCATTTTGATGCCACCTTTAGCCAAGCCACTCAACTTGCGGCCAGAATCATGGGTGCCTATCGAAAGTTACAGCCCTCCTGGCTAGAAAAGGTTGCGACCCGAGACAGGCAGGCCGTGAAGCAGGCCATTGAACAAGTCTTGACCTGGGACTTTGAGCGCGTGATTATGGCCCACGGCACCATCGTTGAACACAATGCCAAAGCACGGTTACAAGCAGGATATGAATGGTTTCTCAGCCAGCCGCTCAAGTCTTCGGTAGGAGAGCAGGTTTTTTCCTGACTGCAAACGAACGGTATGGCTCACTGGTGTGAGTAACTAGAAAAAAGACAACAGGATCGCTTCCCAAGTGTTTAGTACAGCTAGGGAAGCGTCAATTTAGATGGCGAAAACATAGAGCAGTAGTCCCCCAGTCACCAATTCAATACCTAAGAAAATAAATGGGAAGTGACCCGTAGCACCATCTATTGTGAAAGAAATGATGCGACCGATTGCCATGCCAAGTAGGGAGATCGAGACAGAAAGAATAATACCTTTCTGGACAGATGGGAAAAGGGTCGAAGCGACAAGCAACAGGGAAACCCCACAGCCAAACCCGCCATATACCGCGCGGATCTCATTTTTCATATCTTTAGAAATGTTGTATACGCCCAATAGCGACGGTATTCGAGCCGGTTGTACTAATGCAGCAAGCCCCATAAATGCGAAGGCTATGGCTGAGAGGTAAATGATCACCTGATGCATAGTTTTTGACGCCTAACTCGTTTTTTATTGGTGTGTCTCGGTTACAGAGGCCAAAGCTTTAGTAGTCTATACCAATCAAAACTGATTATAAAGAAAGACGATAAGACCCCGTATGGCTTTCCGGCGTTTTGTTCTCTGATATCACGTGGGTTTGGTATATCAATCTTAAATTGACGGATGGAAAGTGGATTTGGAGTTATTCTTTGAGGGTTTTCAACCCATCAAAAATTCTTGACAGAGCACTAGCACTCAAAATCCCATTAGGTTGTAAATGTCAAGAGACATCGGGACGTGCCTTAGCTTTCATGTACCTTGACTGTGAAAAGCAGACTAGCAAATGGTATTGTTCCTACAACTTGAGAAAAACACAGTATGTCAGGAGTACCATCAAGCCCCAAGGTTTACCATATTACTCATATTGATAATCTCCAGGGGATCATCCAAGCCAACTGTTTGATATCAGATGCACTTCGTATTAAAGATCAAGCTGACTGCCAGTTAGTCGGAATGTCTACGATTAAGGAGCGTCGACTACAAGAGATCAAAGTAACCTGCCATCCCGAAACAACAGTGGGGCAGTACGTGCCTTTCTATTTTTGCCCTCGCTCCATCATGCTTTACGTTGTCCATATGGGAAATCATCCTGAGCTAACCTATCGAGGCGGACAAGAGCCAATCATTCATCTTCAGGCTGATTTTGAGACCGTGGTAGCTTGGGCCAGCCAAAATAGAACACCTTGGGCTTTGAGTGACGGCAATGCGGGCGCTTACCTATCAAATTTTTAC
>JBAUJD010000057.1:0-2011 GCA_049683515.1 Thermosynechococcaceae cyanobacterium
CGCGCCACTTTGAGCCTCAAGAAAGCTGGCTGACCCAAAACGACTTTGCAGCCCTAGCCCAGTGTATGCAAGAAATTAATGGGCTGGCATTCTACAACGGTGGGCAAAACGCGGGTGCGAGTCAAGGGCACAAACATCTACAGCTTGTCCCATTGCCCCTCAGCCTCAATCACCGCCATGCCGTTCCTCTAGAAGCGCTGATCGATGACTCTATCGAAACTGGAAAGCTGACAGGGCTATCGTTTACCCATGCGATTTCGTCTCTAGAACTAGATTGGTCCTTGCCCTTTGAGACCCTAGCAATGGATCTTCACCAGCAATACCTGCACCTTTACCAATCGGCTGGATTGCCCACGGGTGATCAGCCCCAACCCTACAATTTACTGCTCACTCGTCGATGGATGCTGCTGGTGCCGCGATCTCAAGAATCCTATGCCGGTATCTCGGTCAATGCGCTAGGGTTCGCGGGTTCTCTGTTTGTTCGGAATCGAGAGCAGCTAGAGCAGCTTAAAGCAATGGGTCCGATGGCGATTTTAGAGCAAGTGGCTTACCCGAAGCCGGTTTAGGTAGGTTTTCACTACTATCTCGCCCTACTTGAAGGCGGTACTATGAAGCTGTTTCTGGCTTTCCTGGACGGGAGAGCGAACCTATGGAGATCGTGTTGATGGTCCTTAATACCTACGATACAGATAAGCGCAAGCTGCTCTCTTCTCTTTGTCATGGGGCTATCTTTTTTAGCGCCCTCATTGTCTCGGCAGGTCTTCCCCTCGGAATTTTGATTATTTCGGATGATCCGGTCGTTAAAGAGAGCGCAAAAGAATCGCTCAACTTCCATTTTAATGTCTGGTTCTACGGCTTGATTGTCGGTCTAATTAGCTTCTTCTGGTGGACCGTTGTCCTGTTGCCTGCGATCTGGATTGGCGCGGCCTTCTTGCTCTTTATGACCTGGGTCGTTCCCATTATTGCCATCATAAGCTGCCTGAATAAGCCAGACGAAGCCTATCGATATCCGTTTATTTTTCGGTTTCTGTAGGACTTACTCCTGCACTTCGTCCGTCCAGCCACAGACTCGGCAATGGCTATGTCCCATCGCTCGCTCAACAATCGGTAGCTTGTGTTTGCACTCAGGGCACTCACCCGTGAAAAACGGGTGAGTCATGACTTGACGAATCTGTTCTAAATGATGATCGTGTTGAGATGACAGATACATGGGATATCAAAAAATGAAGTGATGCTCGTTATTCTGACTGAATGAAAAATTCGAGTTTTGAGGGTTGGGGGAAGCTTGATGCGATCGCAACGAGTCTATCTTGACTCTCATATAACAGGGCGGATCGTTCTGCTCTTCTAATGTGGCAGATGCAGGCAACGATCAACCTCTGGGAAACTACTGAACCTGACGGTGTTCCAAGCCTTTCTGCATTGAGTAAAGGGGGCTGGTAAACCGCTAAGCTGGAGTTAAGAATAAGAGAGGATGAGCGTCATGCAGGACCGATCTGGGCAATTTAAGCAGCTTCAGGCTCAGCTCGGCCATCGCTGGCAGTCCATCAAAGAACTCGATCAGGGGAATGCAGATATCCTCGTGATTCCGTCCGTTAGCCTTGATCAGCAAGAACTTCAGAAAATCGATGGGTTCTTGCATTACGAAGAGCGGCTGCTGTTCTCTCTCATTCGGCTCCGGCACCCGCAAACTCGGCTGATTTACGTCACCTCTCAGCCGCTGCCGCCCATTGTGATTGATTACTATCTGCAACTTTTGCCGGGGATTCCGTTTTCCCATGCCCGCGATCGCCTGCTGTTGCTGCCTATCTACGATCAATCGCTCAAGCCTCTGAGTCAAAAGCTACTAGAGCGCCCTCGCTTGCTGGAGCGTATTCGCCAATCCCTACGGCCCCATAGCTCTTATATGGTGTGCTTTAACTCCACAGAGCTAGAGCGAGATCTGTCTGTACAGTTGGGTATCCCGCTGCTGGCGGCGGATCCTGATCTTCTGCACTGGGGTACCAAAAGC
>JBAUJD010000058.1:0-5084 GCA_049683515.1 Thermosynechococcaceae cyanobacterium
GCATGGGCCAGCATCATTTTGCCAGTGGCATCACCGATGGCGTAGAGGTTAGGGACAGGTTCCCCCTGGCTAAGCACTTCCATCTTGTCATTGACAGGGATAAAGCCGCGCTGGTCGGTTTCAACACCAACAGCATCAAAGCCGAGGTCTTTGGTGGCTGGGATTCGTCCAGTGGCGACGAGACAGGCATCCACTTCAAGAACATCCACGATTTCTTTGGTGTTGGCATCGGCGAGTTCAATCACGACGGGGGAGCCAGGGGTGACCTTCATTGCCAGAGTGCCGGTATGGGTCTCGATATCGCGAGGGTCAATCAGCATCCGTTTGGCGAGCTTGGCAATGTCGGGGTCAAAGGTGGGCATCAGTTTGTCCATCGCTTCAATGATGGTGACTTCTGAGCCTAACGCGGTATAGACATCAGAAAATTCTAGGCCAATGTAGCCGCTGCCGATAATGGCGACCCAATCCGGGAGCCAGTCGAGCTTAATGGCGTCATCGCTAGTGAAAACGGTTTTCCCATCCACTTCGACACCGGGCGGCACCCAAGGGATAGAACCACTGGCGACGATGATGTCGCGGGCGGTGATGGTTTGTTCGCCATTGCTGGTTTTAATTGAGACTTTCTGAGGACCGGCGACTTTTCCCCAGCCTTCAATAATGTCTACCTTAAGGCGCGTCAGGCTGTTGGTGAGGTTACCGCGCAGGGTATCGACTAGGTTGCTGGCGTGGGATGCTATTGCACCTCGGTCAAAATTCACCTGACCCAATTGAATGCCCAGGGACTTAAGGTGATGCTGGTCGCGCAGTTCTCGTACCCGACCGGAAGCTGCCAGAAGCGCCTTTGAAGGAATACAGCCGCGATTGACGCAGGTACCACCCATATCAGCAGCTTCGATAATGGCGGTTTTAAGGCCACACTCAACGGCATGGAGGGCAGCGCCGTGACCACCGACACCGGCTCCAATAATTACTAAGTCGTAGTCAAAGCTGTTGTTGTCCGCCACGTTGCTCTCCTAATCCGCATGTGCCTCATGCCCGACAGCATTGGCTGTGGCAATCCGCTTTATCTTATCCATTTTTCTCTCTAAGACGGACATTAGGCAAGTTTTCTAATGCGCGATCGCTTTAGTTTGACTGCCGCTCAGTCGCCAAGTCTGTGCTGTTTTACTTGCTGAGGAAATTTCTGCATGAGCCATTGCAAGACTTCGAGTTGATCACGACCTGTTGCCCGTCTCACTTGTGCTAAGAGTTTGAGCGCTGACGGGCGTTCGAGCGTCAGATTAGATGCTCCTTCATTACAGACTGAGCAGATTGCCCGTAAGTTTGTAGGCTCATCCGTTCCGCCCTGAGATTTATCGATGATGTGACCAATATGTAGCCGAGTTTTCCGGGCTGAGTCATAGGGATGAATTTCTCCAGCGGCGGCACCACACATTTGGCAAGTGAAGCCATTGCGATCTAGGACATAGGCTCTGGTTTCTTTAGAAATGGTGCGTTCAAATGCTGGTGCTAGTTTGCGTTCTTGAAGTAAGTACTGCCCTGGCTTGAGATCGCTACGATCATTGTGGGTAAGGATTTGATATCCTTCCTCTGATCTTAGTTCTCGAATCCGTCTGGCCCATTCGCTGATGCCCCCTGCGACTTTTCGCAATTCGTCGGAGTCCATAATGCGCCCGATGTTGTTCAAGAAGTGTTCGCGTAATTTTGTCCTTGCCCCCTTACGCTTTGCCATATTTTCTCTCTAACTAGCGACGGCAAAGATACGTTTATGGGTAAGACATTTGGCAACCTGCTCTGCAACAGCCTGAGCCACTGGGGGTGGGAATGCGTTGCCCACTTGACGATAAGCAGGGGTCTTTTTACCCGTGAACTGCCATGTTTCAGGAAAGCCTTGAATCCTGGCAACCATAGAAACTGTCAGCCTAGGCATCCCAATAAATTCTTGGGTTGGAGGCTCATAGGCGATCCCCATACCATCAACACCCAGTTTGGCCCAGGCTTTCTTTGCGCGAGTGGGTCCAAGATCTGGACCGCCATGTTTTTTTGACCCGCCGACAATCGTGGGTGCAATGTCATTGGCACAGAGGCTCCACTCTTGCACTCCTTGCCAACCGTTTGCAGCCATCTGTCGATAAAGAAGCTCTCCGATGCTCTTGGGCCTATGCATGTGCGGTCTAGGCCAAGCAAATTGTTCAGATAGAGATTGCTGAATCGCAACAATAACCACGCGCGGCCTGAGTTGAGAAACGCCAAAGTCTGAGGCGTTTAGCAATTTCCAGTCAACGACATACCCTAACTGTTCTAGCTGTAGTTTGAGGTCAGAGCGATAGTTGGCAAAGGCAGCATCTAGAAATCCCCGCACATTTTCTAAAATCACGGCTCTGGGTCTACATTCATCGACCCATTGAAGGGCAGTCGGAAACAGATCTCGTTCATCATTTGCCCCTAACTGCTTGCCAGCTTTGGAGAAGGGAGGACATGGCACTCCTCCGGCTAATAGATCAATGCCTTGGTATGGCGCACCCTTACATTCGTTAACGTCATCTTCAATAACGTTCCAGTGGGGACGATTCAGTCTGAGGGTGTTGCAACAGTGACCATCAATCTCAATGAGTGCTTGTGGTTCAAAACCGCCTTGCTCTAGGCCTAGGGCTTGACCACCGGCACCGGCACAAATTTCGACACTGGATAACATTGTCATGGTTGAGAGAGCAAATTAAAGTCGTGAGGGAAGGAGATTGCTGTCAGTTTAAGCCTTAAGTGAGGTTAAAAGCTGGGCACCCTAGGAGCACGGTCAACCTTATCGCAATGAATGCATCTCTAGAACGCGCTCAAGCCCTCTTACAGCAGGATCGATATGAGTTAGCGATCTCAGAGATTCAATCTGTACTTGCTTCCGAGCCTGAAAATGCTGTCGCCTACGCACTGCTGAGCCTGTGCTTGTGCAATTTCAATGATCATACAGAGGCGGAACGGGCTGCAAAAACAGCAATTTCGCTGGATCCTGAATATGCGGGTGGTTTCTATGCGTTGGCTCACTTACTTTATGCACAGGATCGGTATCGAGAAGCTGAGAAGGCT
Organism: Thermosynechococcaceae cyanobacterium; assembly: GCA_049683515.1. Classification (GTDB taxonomy): domain Bacteria; phylum Cyanobacteriota; class Cyanobacteriia; order Thermosynechococcales; family Thermosynechococcaceae; genus RCC1774. Next base: position 3,082 of record JBAUJD010000058.1, read on the forward strand.
CTTAAGGAAGCACTTCGACTCAATCCACATCATCCTAGTTATTGGGTTCTATTGGCTTGGATTTATTTGGATTGCGATCGCAACCAATCTGCACTAGACGCTGCACAACAAGGTTTAGCCGTAGACCCTCACGATTCTGAGTGTTTAACCCTGCGCGCTTTGGCCTTGGCTCAGTTGAATCAGCTCGGAGAAGCCCAAGCAGCCGTCGATACCGCACTGATGCAAGATCCAGAAAATAGCCTTTGCCCTAAGTACAGGACAAAAACGGTAACACCTGCCGGAACTCCTCTACTCTCTGGTCAAGATTAAGGAGAATGCCTCTCAAATAGTCAAAGCCATAGCGAAAGATGCTTTTGGTTTTTCTGCCATGTTTTTTGAGCTTGAGCGGCTTGAGTTGATGTAACCATTGTCCAGTGCGAAAGGCCCAACATAGCGCCAAAGTCAGCAAGGCGAATAATTTACTGAGACGCTCTAAATCTTGTAGATGGGTTGATTCAAGACAAAATCCACGGGTTTTAAAAATTCCAAAGAGGGTTTCAATGCCCCACCGATGGGCATAATCAGAGATCGCCGTTTTGGGGGCATGGGCTGTTGCGACAATGAGCAGCTTGCCATCATCAAGCTTGAGTGCGGCGACATAAACCCAATGGCCCCATAAGCATCGACGATTTTTGAGTACCTGAGTGTGATTAGGTTTGAGGTGGGCAAAGATAACCTTGCCTTTGAGCGTCGTGCGTCCATCGGAAAGTTTGTCACTTTCACGAATGCGAATCCGGAAGGGGATGAGCGCTTGCTTGAGTAAATACTCAAACCATTGCTCTCCCATAAACTCTCGGTCTGCTGTTAAACACTGAACCTGGCGCTGAGGGAATAACTGTTGCCATTCATTGAGCAGATCGATGCGCTCTTGAGTGTTGGAGTTCCCTTTCTTACCGAGCATCCACCAGAGTACGGGAAACGCGACCCCTTCATGGACAATGCCCAGTGTCAGGATATTAAAGACAACCGGACCGAATTGCCATTGAGTGCGGTCAATACTGAGCACCCAAGGCTCTGGGATATCCATCAACGCCACCACGGTATGAGCAAAGTCGTAGTAGTCGAGTTCAAAGTGACGAAAGAATCGCTGTAATCGCTTGTAGTGCGAATCTTGAGCCGCTTTGCCCCTAAAACCAGTCGATAACTCAGAAAGATTGACGGTCTTGACGCGAAACAGCGCTATCAAAAATAAAGCGACAAAGGTCAGTCGAGCACCATGCCATTTTAGGTGGGGCTGCAAGGTTTGACGAAGCAGAGTAACCTGATCCATAGGGTTTCATTGTGAGGGGTAGTTATCTCCATGAAACCCTATCTCTAAATACCCTTCAAGCTTTTGTCCTGTACTGAGGCCTTTGCCATGCATTGTTGGGCTGGTTATTGCTGAAACAAGATCAAGTCCAACCCGCATTGATAGCTCTCAGAACCGCTATGAGGCTAGATCCCCACGTCGAATGGAGTCGTTTGGGTTTATTAGAAACGCTCAAATCTAAGCGGCAATTTTACCGCCGGATTCACAAGGCACATACAGCACTCAAAAAGATTCCAGCTAGCGCTTTGGTCCCACTCTCCCTCAGAAGCCTAATACAGTGGGCCTCCTAACACTGGCTTTTGTGGGTGGCGAATAAATCGAGACACGTATTTACACCGAGGCTATCCTTAAATCAAATCGAATATTCTTAGAGTATGCCATTAGATTTCAAAAAATCTACGGAGATTTTAAGTTAATAAACAGTAGAGAACTAACGCGGATAAGCCTCAATATTTGGTGTCTATCTGTCGATTTTGTCTAGGCAATTATACAGAAATAGTTACTTTATCTCATAAGGATATTTTAGTCACATGTCAGATCCTGGCAGCAATCTCAGTGCAGCGCTCAATATTGGTAATTTGAGCGCTCCTAAAACCTATCAAGACTTTGTTGGAACAGTAGACAGAACCGATGTCTATCAATTTAATCTGACTCA
>JBAUJD010000059.1:0-4678 GCA_049683515.1 Thermosynechococcaceae cyanobacterium
CAAGAAGGAATCGAAGCAGAGATGCTTCAAGAAATAGGCCGTCACGGACATGTGATTTGTGCAACTGCCCAAAACCTAAACATTGACGTTATCGTGATGGGCAGTCGCGGTCGCTCTGGCCTTTCAGAACTGGTGCTGGGCAGCGTCAGTAATTACGTCATGCATCATGCCGCCTGTTCTGTTGAGATCATAAAATCAAGTATTTGCGAGGAGACCATTATGTATAACCGTATTCTTGTGGCGATCGATCTTTTTGATCTCAGTTCGGTTGTATTTAAAGAAGCACTCAAGCTGGCAAAAATGAGCGGGGGGCGGTTGATACTACTGCATGTGTTGTCGAGGGATGAAGCCGGTTACCCTTCGGTGCAGCCCTTGGGGGTTGACGAAGCCTACTACGAACGGTGGCGAGCGTTTGTTCAAGAGGGTTTACAGCACCTAAAAGGGTTCGCAGATCAAGCTGAACAGGAAGGAATCGAAGCAGAGATGCTTCAAGAAATAGGCCGTCCCGGCCATGTGATTTGTGCCACCGCCCAAAACCTCAACGTTGACGTGATCGTTATGGGTAGTCGCGGTCGCTCTGGCCTTTCAGAGCTGGTGCTGGGCAGTCAGAGTAATTATGTGACCCACCATGCCCCCTGTTCGGTTTTGATTCACCGCCTCCCTGATGGAAAGACTGCGCCTGAGAAAGAGGCATGAGCAGGCATCTATTGACCATCCTCTCTATCGGGTTGAGCATAAGCCCCCAGAACGCTCAAGACGTTTTCTTGTGCATTGGTTAGCCCTGTGACGGCTTGAATGTTCATGCCTGCATAGGGACGGGGAACTTCGAGCTGCTGATTGATTGTGCCTGTGGTTATGTCCCAGACGCGAATGGTTTCATCTTGGCTAGCACTCAAACATTGATGGGGAGACGCCAAGGCGACAGACCAAACCCATTGTTCATGACCAGAGAAGGTTTGCAGGCACTGGGCGCTGCCTAAATGCCATTGCTTGAGGGTGCGATCGCTACCACTACTGAACAAATACTGACCGTCATCGCTAAAGCGCAGACAGAGAACGGCCTGCTGATGGCCGCAGAGGGTTTGCAAATGCGCTCCGGTGGCGACATCCCACAGCATAATTTGATGATCTTCGCCTGCGGTGGCGAGCATTTGGTTGTCGGGACTAAAGGCCACGGCCCAAATACGGTTGGGGTGGGCGTGCCAGGTGCGAAGGCACTCACCCGATTGCGGATCCCAGAGCTTAAGAATTTGCTCGTAGCCGCCGCTGGCAAGCCATTGACCGTCGGGACTAAAGGCGACGCAGAGGGCTGAGCCATCATGCCCGGTCAAGGTCTGGGTGCAGTGTCCGGTTTGGATATCCCAGAGTTTGACGGTGCGATCGTAGCTGGCGCTAGCGAGGGTTTGACTGTCGGGGCTAAAGGCAATATCCCACACCCAGCTTTGGTGCCCCACGAGGGTTAGGCTGCATTGATGGGTTTCAGGATGCCAGAGCTTAATGGTGCGATCAAAGCTGCCGCTAGCGAGGTGGTTGCCGTCGGGGCTAAATGCGATCGCAAACACCCGATTTTGATGGCCGCGCAGGGTTTGGTAAGGCTCCACGGGGTCGGTGCTATTTTCTGCCGGTAAATGCCACAGACGCACGGTTTGATCTTCGTGGGCGCTGGCAATCATTGGCAGGTGAGGATGGAGGGCAAGTTCATAGATGCCGTTGCTGTAGCCCTGTAATGTGGTCAATGCTTCTCCGGTGTCGGGGTTCCAGAAGCGGGTGGTGTTGTCGTCGCCGCCGCTGGCTAACAGCGGTTCATGGGGATGAAACTGAACGCACCAAATGCGGTTGGTGTGTTTATTGAGAAGCTGAGTACAGGTGCCGGTGCGAGTATGCCAGAGGCGAATGGTTTGGTCATAGCTGCCGCTGGCGAGGGTGCGGCCATCGGGGCTGAAGTCAACGCTGACTACGGGGGCTTGGTGTCCCGTCAGGGTGTGCAGGCAAGCGCCGGTGGCGGTGCTCCAGAGTTTGACGGTGTGGTCCATGCTGGCGCTGGCGAGCCAGAGGCCGTCGGGGCTGAGGGCGATCGCCATAATCCATTGGCGATGGCCGGAAAAGACCCGCAGGCACTCCCCGGTGGCTAAATCCCAGTAGCGAATCTGGTTATCTTCGCCGCCGCTGTAGAAATGCTGGCCGTCGGGGGCAAAGGCTAACCCCCAAACACATTTTTCATGCCCCACGAGCGTTTGCAGACAGTCGCCGGTGTGGGCGTCCCATTGTTTGATGCTGCCGTCGTTGCTGCTGCTGAGCAAGCACTGGCCGTCGGGGCTAAAGGTTACGTCGAGAACAATACTGGTGTGGCCATGCAAGACTTGTTCGCAATGTCCGGTGCGGGTATCCCAAAGGCGGACGGTGAGGTCTTGACCGCAACTGGCGAGGCGGGGCAAGGTTGGATGAAAGGCGACATTCCAGGTCCAAAAATCATGGCCGATGCACTGGGCAAGGGGGTGCCGTCCCTGCATTGACCACACAGCCACATGACCGTTGGTGTCGCAGGTGGCGAACTGTTCACCATCGGGACTAAAGGCCACGGCGGTAATGCCGCCAAAGGTATTGGCAAAGCGACAGTCTTGAAAGGTGACGTGGCTAAAGTTGGTATCGCGCAAAGACAGGTCATGGAGGAGGGCTTGACGCAAAGTAAGGGTACTAAAGTCGTAGCCCCTTAAGTCGGTCTGCAGATACCGAAAAAGGTTAATCAGGTTGCCGCCGCCATAGCCAATCTGTTGGCTGGGCAGGGTTTGCAGATGTTTGAGAAAGGTTTGCAGATGGGATGCGATCGCACCTTCAAAATGGGCCTGAAGCTGACGAGCCAGGGGCGCTAGGATCAGACGGGCTTGGGTGTCTTGCAGATAGTCTTGAAGCTGAGCTTTTAGGAGGGCATAGCGCAGAAAAAACTTGGGGGCGAGGGTTTTAATTTCGGTAAAGACCTGCTGAATCAGGGTGTGCAGCAGATATTCCATGATCACCGGCTGTAGGGTGAAGCGAATGGTGGGGTCGCCTTCTGGGTGAGTGGTTTCTAGCAAAGAGCGATGTTTGAGGGATTCTAGGGCTTCGAGCAGGGCAGGTATGGGGGGCACGGCCAAGAGATCGCCCTGGAGTTGGGCGAGGGTGCAGGGGTTTTGATTGATGGCGAGCCAAAAGAGAATGTCAGTTTCAAGTTGAGAGAGTCGCTGAATTTGAAGGGCCAGCAGGCGTTCGAGGCCATTAAAGACGCCGTGACGCTGATTAAGATACTGGGCAATATCGCCGCCAAAGAGTTCGCTAATGGTGGTGGAGATCATTTTGAGGGCGAGGGGATGGCCTTGGTAATGCTCAATGAGTTGGCACTGTTCGGGCGGGGTGCCGGTTAAGCCTTTGAGTTTGAGGAGTGATTGGCTGGCTTCCTGATCTAGACCTTTGAGGTAAGTGGTGCGGACGGGGAGGCGATCGCCTTCTAGCCCGTCAATATCTTGGGGCTTTTCGCGGCTGGTGATCAGGACAGTACTCTGGTGATTGACGTCGCCGAGATGCTGCAGAAATTCGCCATAGTCTTGGTGCGGCGCTTGATACAAGCCACAGTGCTGGTTGCTCTCTAGCAACACATCGAAGTTATCGAGAATCAGCAAGCAGCGTTTTTGGCGCAGATATTCGAGACACTGCGCGATTTTGTCGGGGAGCGCAGTTGGGATGGCAACATCAGGGCTGGCGGCAAAGGTTTTGAGCAGATTAGTGAGCAGGTCTTCGAGGGGTGGGGCAGCTTTCAGCGATCGCCAGATGATCTGCTCGAAGTCATGTTCGAGGGTGTGCGCCAGTTTAATGGCAAAGGCACTTTTGCCCATGCCCCCCATCCCCAAGATGAGAATCAACCGACAGAGATCGGCTTGGACCCATTGGGTGAGGGTGGTGAGTTCACTTTTGCGGCCATAGAAGAGGGAAACATCGGCGGCGGTGCTCCAGTCATGGGGGGCTGGGGGCGAGGTGTCCGGCGGGGTTAGCGGTTCGACTTGCTGACGACGGAGAATGGTTTTAAAGTTACTTTTAGAGACTTTGACGTTGAAATTCTTGGAGAGCTTGCGCCAAAGCTGGAAACCAACATCGCGGATATAGTCGTCGTCGTAGCCGGTGGCTTCAGCGATTTGGGCGTAGGTTTGCCCGTCCCAGGATCCCCGCACGATTTGTTCTTGCAGATTGCTTAGCCCGTCGGGTGCCAGATTTGCATCTAACACCAAGAGCGCCCCTTCGATAGACCCCATTATTTTCCCCTTAAGTCGCTTAGAGTGCTACAGCTATTGATTCAGCAGACTCTGCGTTCCCCTGGTAAAAAAATCTAGCGGTTGCTGCTGCAACGACCTGATTTTTTATGATTTTCTCATTTATCGTCGATAAAATCGCAAGTTCTCAATGAAAAGTTGGGTTTTGGGCACGATCTATCGAGGATTGCTTTCAAAATCAAGGCTTCATGCACGACTTGGAAGGTTAGCACTCAACCACAGGGCTGAAACTCACTGGGGTACAAGCTTCTTTATTCGTGAGACACGAGTGGGGATGCAGCGTTAAGCGGGACAGTTTGAGGGATAGATTTTATAGAAGTTAAGGAAAAACCCTGTGCCGGAGCGCAAGGTCAAGTATCGTACCTTGATGAACTAAACCA
>JBAUJD010000060.1:0-2883 GCA_049683515.1 Thermosynechococcaceae cyanobacterium
TGAGCTTCCTGATACCGCTTTCATGATGGGGCTGGTTGAACAGTTGCCCCCGGTACGAGGCAAGAATGATGAGCTGAGAACCCCGCCCCAGACGGTCAAGCCGCTGACCCCACCCCCGTCGTCGGGACTAACCCCTCGCATCGAGTTTGGAGCACCTGAAGCTCCTAAATCCGACGAGGATGAAGGTATTTATATATGATGTTTCGGTTCAAGATTATAGATTTAGGTCGGTAGCAACACGATGGGCACAGGCAAAGCCTGAAAAGGCCACGGCATTGAGTCCCTGCCCTGGAAATGTACTATCCCCCACACAGTAAAGACCCGGTATCGTTGTTCGATTGAAGGGCATCCCTAACAACCCCCGCAACGGATGGCTGGGAATCGGACCATAGGTGCCATCCTGACGCCCTAAAAAGCGACGGTGGGTTTTGGGTGTCCCGACTTCTTGAAACTGGATATGCTCTTTTAGATTCGGGATAATCTGCTCTAAACGAGCGGTGAGTTGACCTGCAGCTTGCGCTTTTTTAGCTTGATACTCTGCGGCTGATAAGTTTTGCCACTCTTCAATCCAGCTTGGAGTAAAGGCATGAACAATATGATGTCCGGCGGGGGCTAAGCTCGGATCAAGTACGGTGGGAATCGAAACAAACAGGGTTCCACCGGGATTGGTCATTTGCTCCCAGTCTGCCAACAGAACGTGGTGACAGTTGAGTTCTGGGGGTAATGCCTCAGCAGCAATCCCTAAATGTACGCTTAGAAAGCTAGGAGATTTTGTATAGCGCTGTCGCCATTTTTGCTCGGATCGAGGCATGGTTTCGATCAGTTCTCCGAAGGTATTCCAGCGGGTTGCGTTAGAAATAATGCGCTGGGCGCGAAGGGTTTGGCCTGTGGCTAATTGAACGCCGACGGCTTTGCCCTGCTCTCGCAGAATCTTGGTGACCCGCGCTTGGTATTGAATGGTGCTGCCTGCAGCCTCTAAACCCGCCACCAGCTTTTGAGCAATTTGACCAACACCGCCCTTGGGGTAGCGGACGCCGCCGTAGTGGCGATCGCAAAAGACCATCCCCGCATTCATCATGGGTGTTAGATCGGCTGGGACCACTGACCAGCAGTAGCATTCGAGATCAATAAATTTGAGCAGTGTTGGATCGGCAAGATGACGTCGGGCGGTGCTTCCGACATTCTGCGGCAAGAACTTTAATAACCGCAAGCAGAGATCAGGATGCTGCAAGAAGGTTCGCATCAAGTAGCGAGGTTCTTCTAAAGACAGCAGTTCCATGCCGTTCAGGCTATTAAAAACCTGCCAGAAGGTATTGTAAAAGCGCCGTAGCCCCGCTCGCTCTGCCGGAAATTTTTCGATCAGCTCTTGCAAGTATTTCTCATAGTCATAATGCACTTTAATTTCTAGACTTTTTGGCAGATGGTAGTGAATCTGCACGGGATCGGGGATCGTCTCGAGGTGTTGACCCACGCTATCGAGGGCACGGGTGAGTAAGTTGGTGGATCCGCGATCGCCAAACCCAAAGATCATCGAAGCGCCCACATCAAAGCAGTACCCGTCTCGCTGGAAGAATCCAGCACTGCCCCCCGGAATCAAGTAGCGCTCTAGCACTAGAACCTGAGCGCCTTTGGCCGCAAGCTGGGTGGCGGTGACCAGACCGCCAATGCCAGACCCAATGATGATGGTGTCCCAGTGCTGGGTTGCGATCGCATCTTTCGTAGAAACCATGTGCAGCCCATCAACAATCAACACCAGTCTATCGGTCACGGCCCCCTGCCGTAGACCCCGCCATAAAAAAGGCCAGAGCGCAAAGAGCGCCTTGGCCGGTTCTGCTGATTCTTTAAGAGAGGAGAACATGACAATGACTATATCATTGTTAGGAATAATTATCAATAATGCTTAAATGATCTCGACAGGGTGAGTGATCGATGAAGCGTCGTGAGTACGCAGCGCTGACAGCGCCTGACACGGAAGACCTATGATGATTCATGCCTAGTAATTATGCTGGGTTGTAAAAGATCTCATTGGGCAACAGCCATGCAACTTCGCATTTATGTTCCTCCCCATCCCCTCGTGCAGCACTGGCTGGCGATGGCTCGGGATAAAAATACTCCCGGCATTCTATTTCGCACTGCAATGACAGAGTTAGGGCGCTGGCTCACCTATGAAGCGATGCGAGACTGGTTGCCCGTCCTAGAAACAATGGTAGAAACCCCCCTTGGTCCCTCACCTGTCACCATTATTAATCCAGAGACGCCCATTGCCGTGGTGCCCGTCCTGCGAGCTGGGTTAACGCTTCTCGACGGCGCACAGCAGGTCTTGCCCCGTGCCTCTGTGTATCATCTGGGCTTAGCACGAGATGAAGAAACCCTGCAGCCAAGCTGCTATCTCAATAAGTTGCCCAACGCCTTTGCACCCGGCACCCGCATCTTGATTAGTGAGCCAATGCTGGCAACCGGCGGCTCCATCATGGCGACGATGAAAGAGCTTACCGAACGTCAAGCCAACCCTGAGCTAGTGCGGATTATCTCAGTAGTGGTGGCTCCTCCTGCGCTGCAGCAGTTAGGCGAGCACTATCCGGCTCTGCAGATCTATACTGCCACCATTGATGAAAGTCTCAATGAACAGGGATTTATTGTGCCCGGTCTCGGTGATGCAGGCGATCGCGCCTTTGAAACTTAAAACTTTTAAGTGGGCAGCAGGATATAGGGGAGCTGATTCGCTAAGCTAAGGTTAGGCATTTAGAAGGTGAGCTGATGAGCAGCGATAACGATAGATTCGGAGGCGGTTTTTTAGCCGGAAGTATTTTTGGCGGCATTACCGGAGGTCTCTTGGGCGCTTGGGTTGCAACAAAGCTTGCCAAGCAGCTCTCCACTGAAGCA
>JBAUJD010000061.1:0-2554 GCA_049683515.1 Thermosynechococcaceae cyanobacterium
TCACAATCTCTCCAAGGGATTTCGGCAACGGGTTGGTATCGCCCAAGCCATCGTCCACGATCCGCCCGCGATTATCTTAGATGAACCCACTGTTGGCCTCGATCCGCGCCAGATTATTGATGTTCGCAATTTAATCAAAACCCTCGCTGAAGATAAAACCGTGTTGCTCTCAACCCACATCTTGCCCGAAGTGAGTATGACCTGCCATCGAGCCGTGATCATCAACCACGGTGAGGTTGTCGCCGTGGACACCCTCGAAGAATTGATGGTGCAAAGGACCGGCGGCATCGTCTACGACCTAGAAGTGCAGGCAATCCCTGAGGAGGTCGAAACCCGACTTCGTCATCTGGACGGGCTCAAAACGATGAAACAGTTGGGCGAGCCGGATGCCGAAAGACAGCAGGTGCAAATCACCGCCACCACAGGCGTAGAGCTGGGGCCACACATTGCCGCCACCTTGATTGAGAGCGGCATTGAACTCTATGAAATGCGGCGCGTCACCAAAAGCCTAGAGGATATCTTTTTAAATTTAACGACCGAGGAGCCAGTGCCCTCTAATGACGCAGATCCTGAGGAGGAAGACAGTTAATGAGATTGCTGACCAACAACGTTCTTGCCATCTATCGCAAAGAACTGCAGGGCTATTTCAAGGCTCCTCTCCCCTATGTGATTGCAGGAATTTTTTGGTTACTGGCAGGGCTTTTCTTTCTATTCATTTTACAAAGCGTCGTGGCTGAGACCGCTAAGTTTGATCTGCTGCAAAGTCAGCTTAATGAACCTGCGCCTTCGGTAGACGTACCGGGGCAAATTCTGCAAAGTTTCCTAGGGGTGATGGGATCCTTGGCATTGGTGATTCTGCCTATTCTATCGATGGGACTCTATGCAGAAGAACGGAAGCGGGGCACCTTAGAGCTATTGGCAACCTCACCGATCACAAACTGGGCTGTGGCTCTGGGTAAGCTAATGGCGGTGCTCACCTTCTTTATCACGCTGGTGATCCCGATTATTATGCTAGAGGCGTTAACCTTCGATAGTGCCAGTCCGCCGCTGCCCCTTGAACTTTTGCTGGCCAGTCATTTGGGCCTTGTCCTGTTGGCCGCCGCCATTTTGTCCCTGGGGCTATTCATCTCGTCGCTGACGGACAGCGTGATTTTGGCGGCGATTTTGACCTTTGCCGTCATTCTGGTGCTGTGGATTTTAGATTTACTGGGAGAAAGTCTGGGCGGTCCCCTGGGCGCAGTGCTCAATCACCTATCCCTTTTGAAGCACTATTCCACCCTCAGCCAAGGTGTCTTAGAGAGCAGCAGCATTATTCTGTTTGTCAGCTACATTATCCTCGGTCTATTTTTGACGGCTCAGTCCATTGATCTGTTTAGGTTTCAGCGTTCTTAACAGCGGCCTGAGTCTTTCTTTTTAGTACATCTTCATTTTTTAGAGTCTCTGTGAAACGTTCTTTGCCTCGCCTTAAAGGATTCTCGAAGCTAATTGCACTCCTGCTATGGTTGGGGGTGTTTTTGATGGTGGCGGGTCTGTGTGCTGGCCTCATTTCGGGCACCTGGAGTACCGTACCGGTGGGGTTGTTCATCGGTGGCCTGGTGAGTCTAGGGGGGTGGATCCTACTGCGATGGCAATATTCTCCTCAATCGTCTGGGAGTTGGTGGCGACGGCGCTCTATTCAAACCGGCACCAATGCCGTCGTTGCTGCAACGTCAGTTATTGTGATTCTGGGGTTGATCAATTTTCTCGCCGTTCGCTACCCAGTCAAACTTGATTTAACTGAAGCCCAGATTTTTTCGCTGGCCCCCCAATCCAAGCAAATTGTTAGGGCTTTAGAGCAGCCTCTTAAGGTGCTGGTGTTTAATAATATCGCTGATCCTCAGAAAAGAACGTTGTTAGAGCAATATCAGCGGCTCAACCCCAACCGATTCGAATTTACGTTTGTAGACCCACAGGCGCAGCCCGGATTGGCCCAAAAGTATCAGGTTAAAGTCGCTGGAACGGTTGTTTTAGATCTTGCAGGTCGGAGCAAAACGTTAGATTCTCAGCTCACGGAGGTTAATCTGACGGCGGCAATCGCAACGCTGGTGAGCGATCGCAAAACCCAAGTCTTCATCATGCAAGGGCATGGTGAGATGCCGATCTCTGGCGCACAGGCTAGTCTTGCCGACGCCATTGAAGAACTGCAAAAGCAGGGATTCAAAATTGATCTTCTTAACTTTGCTGAGCGTAAGCAGATTCCTGCTGAGACGGACGTATTAGTCATCGCGGGACCCAAACGAGCGTTTCTTCCGGCAGAGGTGAATCTGTTAGAAGACTACATGCAGCAAGGAGGCAGAGCATTGTTAATGCTCGATCCTGAAACAGAGCACAGCCTTGATGGCTTCTTGAAAAAGTGGGGGATTATCTTAGATGAGCGCCTCGTCGTCGATGCCTCTGGCTCTGGTCAACTTCTGGGCCTCGGACCTGCCGTACCCATTGTCATTGACTATGGCCCCCATCCCATTACCAAAGACTTTGCCCAGGGGCTGACCTACTATCCCATCGCGCAGGCTCT
>JBAUJD010000062.1:0-2521 GCA_049683515.1 Thermosynechococcaceae cyanobacterium
ACCCAGAGCAGTACACCAAACGCCGCTAGCAGCAGCGGCTGCCAAATCTGGCTCGCGCAGAAGGCTCCTAGTTGAGCCGTAATCACCGAGGGCAAACCCAGCGCCAGAATAGAGTTGAAGCGCAGATTGCCCGATCTTAGATTTTGCAGCGTTCCACCCAGGGCAATAATCAAAATTGCCAAGGTACTGGTCCCCACCGCCTGAATGGGTAGATAGCCAAACCCCACCAGTAGCGGCACCAACAGCACACCGCCGCCAATGCCTAATAGCCCTGCTAACAGTCCGGCGGCTAAGCCAGAAACCAGTAAGAGTAGGGCTGTTGTTGAAATCATCATGGTAATCGCTCAGGCAGACTCTCTCAATCAGAATGAAGCGAAGCCATTCCACTGGTGATGAGTGGTTTAGATTCGCTAGCAAGATGATTCTCAATATTAAACGCTAGGGCATTCCTGTGCCTTGTGATACCGCTCTAGACGTTAGAAGCTTCAATTTGGGTATCCTAAATCAAGGAATCCCTAGATATTTCAGCAGATAGGGTCATTTTAGATGGATGGTCAATTTACAACCGCCACAGGCCGCTATAGAAGAAGTCCTCAACATACCTAGCGTTATTGGCGTACTGCTACTTCAAGAAACAGAACTCCCCTACTTTTACGGAAAGAACAATCATCTTGATCAGCAACAACAATATATGGTTGCTTGTTTTATCAATAACATTGTTGAGACCATGCCTGAGAGCATGAAGGCGTTTGATTTTCCTGTCATCGACTTCTATGCTTATGCCTTTCTGCTCACGCCCGAAATCACTTTTGTGATCCTTTCCCAAAGACGAGACCTCAGTATCAAGCTACTCGCCACTCGCAAACTACAGACCGTCATTGATGAATACCCCGATCAAGTCATTGACTTTTTCGCAAGAAAACATCAAAGAAACAAGCCAGGGCTTGAGTTAGCTACTGTTGCTGCTTCTGATATTCTTACCGTCGCTGAAGCCGCCTCTGATGAATTCAAATCCCTAAAAAGGTTAGGACAGGACCTCAATGATCTCAGCCCATTTCCCACAAGTTACAGGAATGGATCTTTTGTCAAATTCGATCTTTCCTTGAGGGTCAAATCCTGCAAAGCTCAGAGCAGATAAAGCGTTGAGCTGTTGAGTGATCCATGAGTCGTAACCGAAAACTGAATCGAGACCACGCGAAGAAAAAGCAACGCCCCATGGTGGAAGATGCTGTAGTCGCCCAACAATTAGAAGCATTGGTCACTCCCGCGATCACTTCCCAAGAAAATTATTATCGTCAGTTGGGACTCAGAGACCGTATCCTCACCCTGCCATTGATGGTGGCTTCGGTGTTAACCCTGTCTGGAGAGACGTGGCAGGGGTAACAGAACTAACGAGACTATTGGCCAGGGAAGGATTTTTATGGTGTTCACCGACTCAAGTCTCCCAGCAAGCCATCTCTCAACGATTTCTAACCTTTCCAGCGCCATTATTTGAGGGCGTATTCAAGCATCTCCTACCAGAATTACGCAAGGCTTGGCACAGCAGAACTCGTCGCCCCCTGCCAGAAAGTGTTCAGTTCACACGGTCCAAGTTTGACAAGATTTGGATTGTCGATGGTTCAACGCTAGAAGCCTTGTTTCGCAAGCTAAAAAGCTTGGAAGACATGCCCAAAGGACAATTGGCGGGGAAGATGGGGGTTGTCATTGACTTGATTACTCGACTACCAATCGAGATTTGGTTTCAAGAGAATCCCAGGTCCTCTGACACGAAGTGGGAAGAAGACATATTAGAGTTAACCCCAGCAAACACTCTACTGTTACTCGACAGAGGCTTTTATCATTTCCGATTTTGGCTGCAATTAACAGCACAGGGCGTCCACTTGATTACGCGGTTAAAGAAAGGGGCAGCCATTCAGGTAGAGCAAGTGTTTACCCAGAGCTATGGTCTCCGTGACCGGCTCATTCGGATGGGGTCAGGCACAAAGAAGACGCCGTTTGTCACCCTGCGTCTGATAGAAGTGCGTTCGGGCAAAATTTGGCATTCGTATCTGACCTCAGTCCTTGAACCTGATGTATTGCCCCCCTATGTGGTCGCAGATCTATATCGAAAAAGGTGGCGCATTGAAGACACTTTCAATACCGTCAAGCGGTTACTCGGATTGAGTTATTTGTGGACAGGCTCACTCAATGGCGTGCAGTTACAGATTTGGGCTACTTGGCTCTTTTATGCCGTCCTTGTTGATTTAGGCGATGCCGTCGCGGATGAACTCGCTCTGCCTTTTGACCGCATTTCTTTAGAGATGATTTATCGAGGTCTCTATCATTTTTCTGTCGCCAATCAAAAGGGATTGGCGTCCGACCCCGTTGAGTACTTTGCGGCTCCAGAGAATCAAGACCTTTAGGGATGACAAGGCACCTGTACCCTATTGTTGCTGGTAGCCCTAGCGCTCAAGGTACAAAAGAAAATAGGGTAGTCAAGACGACTACCCCACCAAAAAAATGTTGCCTGAATTTTACCAGA
>JBAUJD010000063.1:0-6133 GCA_049683515.1 Thermosynechococcaceae cyanobacterium
GACTGCCAAGGCGCGTTTTAGCTCTCGCGGGTCTGGGTTGCTGGCGATAAACTCGTCAATCGTCATTTGAGTCAGTCGATGAGAATACTCCTCTATTATCTCTGAAATCACTTGAGATGGCTATAGACAGTCATGATGATTGAGACGACAGGCATAATGCTGAGGGCTTAGTAAAGGCTGCTCTAGCTAAAAGATGAATTCAACGATCGCCTCCCTCGAAAATCGTGGATACTCTGCTTGGTTTGCAATATACCTTAATGATTCAACAGCAGGATAAAGTGCATGACCTCGATTGAATCGGTGAAAGAACGTCAGAGTCAACAACAGCGCCAGATAATGCTGGCTCCCCCCTTCTTCTAAACAGGCTATTTTTGCTTCGCTAGTGGCGTAAATTTACGGAGGTCAGTCATCCAAATGGGTGATCTTCCGTTGAGATTGTGGTCAACTCAATTTTTTCCAGCTAGCATTGACCGGGTTGGGGGTAAAGATTGAACTTTTATTGAATAAATCCGAATAGCTTTATCCATAAGGGTTGAAGCAAGTTTCATCTCTTTTATTCATGAATTTCAGTCACAGTGATGTAATTTTTGGGATTTTAGTGGGAACAATACTGATGTAAGTAAATTTACGGTACTCAATCGCTCTTGTTTCATAGCGCGATGGACTCATTTCGGGGGAGATGCGCCGTAAATCTGTTACCAATCACTTTGATTTTTCAGTTCCGATATTAATCCATTCTGCTGTCGTAGCCTAGGTACAGCAATGCTTGCGCTGAAAGCATCAGCGTTGATACTCCTCAGATGAGGGGGTATTTATGCTGGACCGATTTTCTTTGTTCTGAGTTGTTTCTATCGAGAGGTTTATCAATATGACCCAGTCTCTAACCGTTCAAGAACTGGCCTTTGTCGTAGCTGTCCGGCAGCAAGACCCCACCCTCATCAATCCAGAATTCCTGCACTACAGCGGCATTATTCCCGAAGCTTGGGAACTCGCCCAGCAGCCCGTCCGCTCAGCCCAAGCCTCCCAAATTCGCTTCAAAAATGGCGTGTCAGTAATGGCCTACCCCCAGCGCACGGTCTTTGTCGAACCCTTCCGCCCAGAGGGTGAAGAACAGTTGATCCCCGGCATTGTGCAGCGCTACACCGAGATTCTGCGAAATCTAGAGCTACAGGCTTTTGGCCTCAACCTGCAAGGCTTTGTCCCCTTCAATCAAGGCCCAGAGGCAGCGCGGACTTATCTCAATCAGACCCTCTTGGCGAGTGGTCCTTGGCAACACATTGGTAATGCCCCCGTGCAGTCGCAACTCAACTTTAGCTATCAGTTCGACCGCAATCGCCTTAGTCTCTCGGTGCAAGAGGCCGCCCTACAGCTTCCTGAACAACAGCGGGTGCCCATCGTCATGTTTGCAGGTAACTTTGAGAATGACCTGCGTTCGGTTGCTGATACGGAGCGATTGGCACATCTACACCAACTCCTCCTGAGCTGGCCCCAGGATCTTGCCACCTATCAACATGTGGTGCAGCAGTTTCTAGGGACTGCCTCGCAGGGTACGGATGAATTCCAGGTCATGGATGCTGCCCCGATGGAACCGGTATTAGAAAGCGTTTAGCTTTTGGAATTTTGATTTCTATCAGTTGAGGGTAACTCCCTCAACTGTTACTTGTGTTGTGTAAGGATTTAAGGTCATGGATGACGGAACGCTCTTTGGAACAAGCATCCTCGGCGGTCGAGGGATTCTACAGGGAGGACTGCTGGAAAATGCCTCTCTAGAAGACAATGGCTTCCTCGGTCTCAGCGACCTGCTGAAGGCGATGGGGCGACGCACTAGCGGAGCCATTGATGTACCAGAGCTGTCTCCTTTTTACGCTGACGGTCCTGCCACATCGAGTAATCGCCCGGATCTGCCTAATCCAGATTCTGGTATCCAGCCCAACTTTAGTCCCCTGAATCAGGCTGCACCCAGTGACCCAATCACCGGCAGCACAGAGACGCCGCTGGTGGGTGGTCCCCAGTTCCGGTCCGATGTAACCATGAACCCTGCCTTTGCCATTAAAGCTGAGGGGCAGATCACCATCAATGGTCGCGGTGACTTTGACGGGGAAGCTCTCAATCCTGCCGATGATGCGCTGATTTATGGTGGCGGTGGTGTCCGTATTAATGGTCTGCCCACCCTCGCGGTGCAGCGCCGTGCCGATGGCTCGGTGATTAAAGATGCCAGGGGTCGAGACATCGTAGTTGATAATGCGGTGGCTGTCGGTTCTGCCTCTGCCGTTTTTCAGGCTCCCACCCATGCCTATGGCGGTTTAGATACCCGCAAGGTGGTAGAAGGTATCTCAGTAGAAATTCCTGATTTCAGTTCCATTGTCACTGAGCAGTTAGCGGCCAAGATTCCTACAGGTACTCCCACGATTCGGTTTAATGCCAATCAGGTGCCGCTCTATTCAGCAACGGTCTGGAATCGCAATTTCCCTGGAGGGGGCACCGCGACAAACCCCTCAGTCATTGAAGTGCAAAGCAATGGTCTCAATATTCCGTCTGGGGTAAACCTGCAAAACACAGTGATCATCCTTAACCAGGGGACGATTAATTTCAATGGCTCTAATCACCAGCTCAATAATGTGACTCTGATGACCCGCAATGGGGGCGTCAATCTCAATAATGTGCAGGCCAATAATCTGACAGTGCTCTCGTCGGGTTCTATCAACATGAACAGCGGGGCTAGGTTTGGCGGTAACTCGCTGATTGCCACCGGCAGCAACCGCAGTGTTATCTTCAATGGCGCGACCAGCACCACGGATGCTTCGAGTCATCTGACGGTCATTTCTCAGCGAGATATTAGCTTTAACGGTAATTTAGATACCCGAGGTACGTTCCAGGCAGCGAGGAATGTCACTCTCAATGGCCGCTCGAGTGTAATTGGCTCCATTGTGGCCGAAGGCGATATTCGCTTCAATGGCGAGGCAACGGTAATCGCTGAGGTGAGTAATCAGAGTCCCACTGATATCGTACTGAGTACTCGTCAAATTGCAGAGAATGGCGCAGAGAATGCGCTGGTGGGTAATTTGAGTACGGTGGATGCTACACCAGGGGATAGCCATACCTATCAGTTGGTGACCGGGGCAGGCGATCTCGATAACAGCCGCTTTGAGATTGTGGGCAATCAGCTTCGGATTCTAGAATCAGCAAATTTTGAAAGTCAGGACAGCTACAGCGTCAGGGTTCGCAGTACGGATGCTGCGGGAGCTAGCGCGGCCAAGGCGTTGACCATTGCGGTGTTGAACGTCAATGAAGCGCCCACACAGATTTTGCTCTCTCAAACCACGGTGGCAGAAAACAGTGGTTCGGGGACGGTGATCGGTCGGCTGAGTACGGTGGACCCCGATGTGGGAGATAGCCACAGCTATCGGTTGGTGAATGATGGCGATCGCCGGTTTCGGATTGTGGGGAGCAATTTAGAGGTGGCCCCGGATGCCAATCTTGATTTTGAAGGCATTTCTAGCTTTGCCATTGAGGTCGAAAGTACGGATGCTGCGGGGCTAAAGAGAACCCAGCAGTTTGTGATTGGGGTAACGGATGTCAACGAGGCACCGTTGGCAGTAGTACTCAGCAATGCCGTGGTCAATGAAGATGCGGCCATTGATACGGTAGTGGGGACGCTCACTACGCTGGACCCGGATGCTGCCGATAGTCATTTTTATTCGTTGATTGATGATGCGGCAGGTGCCTTTAAGCTGGTGGGCAATCAGCTCCAGGTGGCGGGTGAGCTGAACTTTGAGGATTCTTCGAGCTATACAGTGACGGTGCGGACCACCGATAGCGGCAATCCTGGGTTGGTCTATGACCAAGTGCTGACGATCTCGGTGGGAGATGTCAATGAAGCACCGGGGGCGATCGCCCTCAGCAATGCGGCGGTTGATGAAAATGCAGTAGTGGGTTCTGTCATTGGGACGTTGAGTACGACGGACCCGGATGCAGTCGATAGCCACGTCTATACACTCCTTGATGATGCCGGGGGCCGTTTCCAGATTATCGATGGTCAGCTCCAGGTGGCCGGTGATCTCGATTTTGAGGCTCAGGCGATTCATACCATTGCGGTCCGCAGTACCGATAGTCAGGGTCTCAGCGTTGTTCGAGAGTTTGCCGTTGAACTGACGGATATCAATGAAGCGCCCAGAAATCTAGTTCTCGATAATAGTTCTGTTGATGAGAATGTAGCCGGTGGCACTGCCGTTGGTACTTTGAGCGTCACGGATCCTGATGCAGGCGATCTGCAGACGTTCTCATTGGTGGCTGGCGATGGCGATGCCGATAATGCGGCCTTTACAATTGTGGGCAATCAGCTCCAGATTCAGGATTCCCCTAACTTTGAGGGGCAATCGAGCTATCAGATTCGGCTACGCAGTACCGATGCCGGTGGTCTGACGGTGGAGCGGATGTTCAGTGTCAGCATTAGGGATATTAATGAAGCGCCAACGCAGGTGGCCTTAGACGGCAATGGGGTGTTGGAGAATGCCTCTGCTGGCACTGTGGTAGGAACCTTGAGCAGTCTTGATCCTGATCTAGGGGATAGCCATACCTATGCGCTAGTCGATGATGCTGGGGGACGGTTTGCCATTGTAGACGGTCAACTTCAGGTGGCAACCGGGGCTGAGTTTGACTATGAAACCAATACCCGGCATCAGGTTACAGTGAGCAGTACCGATGCCGGTGGCTTGACGGTGGAAGAGACCTTTATGGTCTATGTGATGGATGTGACCGAAGGGATTGCGGTGACGGCGGCGCTGCAGCTTGATACAGGAGCTGAAGGGACCGATAGAATTACTTCGGATGCCACGATTGTGGGCAGTATTGCGGGTGCACAGAACATTGCAAGGCTGTGGGCTGGCTTTGGTGAGGCGGCGGCGGATCAGTATATCGATGTTAGGGCGCTGGTGCAGGCGGATGGTTCGTTTACGTTGACTGAAACGGCTCTCGCTCAGATCTTTGGGGGGGCGCTTCCCGATGGGGAGCATGCGCTGCATCTGCAGGCGATAGATCGTTTAGGGGAAACTTCTGAGTTTTTTGATGTCAACTTTACGTTGGATAGGGCTAATCCGCTTCTCAATTTAGTGACGCCGTTGGTGGACGGGCAGCATAGCGCCAATGCAAGGCTGCTGGGCACAGTGACGGATGATACGTCGGCGGTGCAGTCGGTGACGGCCAGTATTGATGGGGTAAGTCAGTCGTTGGCCTTTGATGGGGCTGGCAAGTTAGATACAGCTCTATCGAATGGATTGGCCGATGGTGCTCATCAGTTGGTAGTGACGGTTGTTGATGTGGCCGGGAATCAGACGGCCACTGAGATTGATTTTCGAGTGGCGAATGATGCCATTGTGTTGGGGCCAAATGGCAGTGTGGGCTGGGGGGCGAAGTCTGCAACTGCGGTGGTTTTGGGTGAGGGTAATTCTCTAGTTACTGAAGCGTCGGTGGCGGTGGATTTGGGCCAGGATGCTGGCTCTCGAACGCTGACCTTTGATGTCAATGCGCTTTTTGATAGAACGGATGTGGGTGCGGGCGATCGCCTGTTGGTCTATCTCGTTGATGCCAATGACCCAGCAGTGACGCTATTGGGGCAGACGGATGCGCCGGTGTTTACGCTCAGTGAGTCTGGGGCGGAGTATCAGGCGGGGCTGGTGCGCTATGACGGGGCTGAGGTGGAGATTGATGTCACCTCTTTGCGCGATGAGACGCAGGGGCTGCTGGTGTTCCAGTTGATTAATCAAGATGGTGATGCAGGGAGTTTAATTGCGGTTTCAAGCATCAATAGTGAGGTGGATGCGGCAGGAATTGAGAGTCCGGTGTTCCCAAACAGAGAAGATGTGGTGCAGCCGGGAGGGGCGCTGGAGCTGGGGAATCTTAATCCGAGTGATGCGGTTGAGGTGATTTGGTCGAATGTGCGGTTGGATACATCTACTGGGGAATATAGGGCTAATCTACAGCTTCGCAATACGGGGGCAGCGATTGGTCGTCAGATGGCGGTAGTCTTTGATAATCTGCCCGATGGGGTGACGCTAGAAAATGCGTCTGGCTCTGAGGTCGATGGTGACCCCTATGTGAATTTTAGGGGGGCGATTCGTCCGGGTGGGTTAGCGGC
>JBAUJD010000064.1:0-2892 GCA_049683515.1 Thermosynechococcaceae cyanobacterium
GTTAAGAAAATTTTACCTCGGTACGTAGCCACAGCACACTGAGAATTCGCCGAGTACGCCAGCATACAGAACAGCAAGTCGCCAAAGCAGCTAAACTGGCGAAAGATATTTTTAATAAACCCTTCGAGAGCAGCGAAAAAGAGCTGGCGAATAAGCTTCTTGATGTACTGGGCGAGTGGCAACGGTTAATTAAAGAATTTGATTTTAAAGCTAAAGATGGAAATTGTCCGGGGAAAAGCACCCTGCTTACCGGCAGTCGATTGATCGCCAGCCTGCTTGAGCTGGGCAACAACAGTTATGCCCTGATCGATGGACTCTGCCAGCAGAGCAACGAATGGCAGGATTTTGCCGAAGATTTTGAAGAGGTCGAGGAGTTCTTCACTCGCCAGTTTGATATCTGGCAACAGTTGCGTCGCGCCCTCAACGATCAATTCAAATCCAATCGCCATGCACTAGAGCAAAACCGGGAAGCTGCTAAAGCATTAGCTGCACTGCAGGCTATCTACGATGATAAATCTCCGTATAGCAAACTGCGCCAGGTGGGATCGTTAATTGATCAACTCATCGCCATTAATCTGCAACTGGTGGAACAGAAACGTGCCACAGCCTTGGAGGCGATCAATGCGACCCAGCAAGGTGTTGAGCCGCTGGTTGCTGACTTACCGGCTGAGTTACAAAACCAGGCAATGCGTCCCTTTAACCTGTTAAAAGAACGGATCAGTAACAGCCTGTCCTTACATGAGATTGTCAGCCTGCAACAAGAGGCGGATGATGAAGAAGATAAGGTACTAGAGCTGATCAACCGCTATAGCGCCGAACTTCAAGCTCGCCGGGAAGCGGAGCAAGCCGCAGCTCGGAAAAAAGCGGCTGAACCACCCACTTTGCGCGAACCTGAACCATCAGGCTCGCCAACTACCACTGCGAATAACTCTGCTGCGACAGTGGTTAGCCACAAACCAATACCTAAACCTATTGAACTGGTTTCACCCGCTGAATTACTCGGTGCCAGCCACATCTTTATAGAGACAGAGCAGGATATCGACACCTACCTCGCGACTCTTCGCAGTCGTTTGCAACGGGCGATAGGCCAGGGTAAACGAGTGCGGATTAAATAAGAGTGCGCCCTAAATCAAGGATGTAAAACTCTCAGCCCCTTTTCTCATGAAAAGGGGCTGTAAAGAATGCTCCGAACATAACCATACGGGAAGAAATAAAACATGTACCAAACCGGTGGCACCATCGAAAATCTGCTGAACAAAGTTGAACAGCATGAATATATTTTGCCTGCAATCCAGAGAGAATTTGTCTGGCTGCCAGACCAAATCTGCCAGCTGTTTGACTCTCTACTACAAGGCTACCCGTTTGGTACCTTCTTGTTTTGGAAAATTAAAACTGAGAATCTGCGCCAATATCAATTTTATGATTTTATGCGTGACTACCACCAGCGTGATCAAATCCACTGTCAAAAGCTTGAAATCATCGGCGAAAATGATCGCATAGCGGTACTAGATGGCCAGCAGCGGATGACAGCACTCAACATCGGGTTGCGTGGTTCATATAGTTGGAAGACTCAGGGGAAATGGTGGTCAAATGCAGACGCCTTTATAGAACGTCGACTCTATCTCAACCTTTTTGAATGTACAGATCCTGAAAGCGGAACTCGTTATGAGTTCGAGTTTTTAAGCGAGGATGAGGCAAGTCACAACGATGACCAACACCACTGGTTTTTAGTCTCCCGTATTCTCGGTATGAATGCCTATGACGTAATGATGGCAGTCATGGAAATGAATATGTCTGATGATCGCAAGCCAGCGGCAGGAAAAGTTATTTCCCGTTTCCATGACATCATTCACAACAAACCCTTGATCAGTTACTACCTGGAAGAAGGTCAGCAGCTATCCAAGGTTCTCAATATCTTTATCCGTATGAATAGTGGTGGAACAACACTTTCCTATTCAGATCTGCTGCTCTCCATCGCCGTAACACAATGGAGCACGTTGGATGCTCGTGATGAAATTCACAAGCTAGTAGATGAAATGAACCAGATAGGTAACGGCTTTTCCTTTAGCAAAGACTTGGTACTCAAAGCGGGCTTGATGCTGAGTGATATCGGCAGCGTTGGGTTTAAAGTCGAAAACTTTAGCAAAGAGAACATGAGTAAGCTGGAAGATAATTGGGAACGCATCCGTAAAGCTTTACTTCTTGCAGTCAACCTACTCAACAGTTTTGGCTTCAACAGTTACAACCTGGGAGCAGACAGTGCCTTACTCCCCATAGCCTATTACATCTACCATCGAGCTTTGGATAACAGCTACCTATCCCGTAGCGAGTATGCTGCTGATCGGCAGGTGCTCAGAGGTTGGCTCATTCGCTCCATCCTCAAACAATCCGGTATCTGGGGTAGTGGCCTTGATACGCTTCTGACTACCTTGCGAAGCAAGATCAAGGAACATGGTCAGCATGAGTTTCCTTTGATAGAAATTTCCATCGCGATGACAGAACGCGGCAAGAGCTTACGCTTTGAGGAAGAAGAGTTACAGAATTTGGCCGAACTCGACTATGGTAATCGCCGCACTTTTGCCTTGCTATCTCTGCTCTTTCCGGGACATGACTTCTCCCACCACTTCCATGTAGATCACATATTCCCAAAAGCCCGCTTTACCAAAAGCCAATTGAAAAAGGTAGGGGTCACCGATGACACACAAGCTGAAGAGTGGATTCTCATGGCTAACCGACTACCTAACCTGCAATTGTTGGAAGGAAGCCAAAACAATGAAAAACGTGAGAAATTACCCCATGAATGGTACGAAATGATGTGGCCGGAGCCAACTGCCCGTGCTAATCATCTTCACTTACAGGCAATCGACTCACTACCCGAGACTTTGGTTGATT
>JBAUJD010000065.1:0-4562 GCA_049683515.1 Thermosynechococcaceae cyanobacterium
CTCAATCCTGCCGAGGGTTCTTAAATGGGAAGATCATCGGTAAATTGTGAACACAAGTTGGTGGTAGTCTCGTACCAATAGTAGAGGTTGATTGCAGCACAATTAGATATGGCAAAACTCCCAAGCGATGTCTTTGAGACAATCTGGAGATTGAAGCGACAATTAGCTGATGTTATCGAGAATGCCAGAACTGCTGAGTTTGCCCTATTCAACACATTTGGTGAAACAGAACGGACAATTGTTTACCTTGATGACTTGCAAAGTGTTGCTGAACAAGCAACTGAGCGGTTCTCTCAATTTTCGAGTTTACAAATTCGGATTTTCAACGTTCAGCCTCACGTTCCAAGAGATATGCTAGAGATGGTGATGCAGAGCATAGCGAATACAGAGGCTAGACTGCCAGCACTGGAACAAAGTATTCAAGAAATCAGGACTGAGTGGAAACTTCCATGACGAACCAACCATTGATGCCCGATCCATCAGTTGATCAACGCCTCTTAGGTAACCTACGTCGTGCTCGTCTAGAAATTGAAGAATTAGGGTTACAGCTTGATGAAGTGCTTGCTAGATTTGATGGAGAGATTCGTCAGCAAAGGCTGAAACGTATTCAGAAATCCTTAAGTCTTGCCAGCGAGCAACCACTGAGTTCCTGACTCGTCTAATCAGGGCTTGCAGCGGCTGAACTCAATACTTTGGTGGTGAATCAAGTATCCCTGTCACCACTGAAATCCAAGCCGTTAGACTTGACTACGTTTCAGGGCTGACTTGCTCTCAAAATCTGAGTAGTAGCTGTAGTGAGGTGAAGGACCACTACAATGGGAATGCTCTTGTCACCAAGATTTGCCATGAGTATTGCTAAAGATTTAGATCCACTAAAGGCGATCGCATCTCACCCTGCGTCAAAAAGCATGGACCTCGCACAGATAGAAGAGCAGCGAGTCACGTTGTGTAATATCACCTGGCCTCAGTACGATACTTTGCCGGTCACGTTAGATGAAGTTCCTGGGCTGCGATTAACTTATCTATCAGGATGTTTAGAGCTATACATGCCATCCCCAGAACATGAGCAGTTGAAATCAATTCTGGGGCGGCTACTTGAGCTATATTCCATTGAAACTCAGACAAGATTGTATGCCTGTGGTTCTACCACCTACCGCAAACAAGCTCAAGAACGAGGCTTAGAACCTGATAAGAGCTACTGTGTGGACGAATTGAAGGATCGCCCTGATTTAGCGATAGAAGTAGTCTTAAGCAGTGGTGGCATCGACAAGCTATTGGTTTATCAGGGCTTGGCTATTCCTGAAGTTTGGGTATGGACCGATAATACGCTCCAGCTCTATCACTTGTGCAATGGAGCGTATCAACAGGTTGAGTCTAGCCAAGTTTTGCCTAAATTGGATATTGACCTTTTTGTATGCTGCGCTCAAATTCCCGATCAGTTTGATGCGACAGTTCAATATCAGCAGGCTTTGCGAAGAGAGGTTCGTTAAAATGGCTCAGTTTAGTCGAACGTGGTGGGGACAGCAGTTCATCGCGGCTCTAGAGCAATTGGTTGATGCCGGTCGCCTTAGCCGGGGCCGATCTTATGCCAGAGGCAGCAAGGTCAAAAGCTTTGAAATTAAAAATGGGTTGGTTACGGCCAAAGTGAGAGGGTCTGTTAATCCCTATTTTGGGGTGTATAAAGAACCACTCTATACAACGACCATTGAGTTTCAGTCGATCAGCAAAGCCAACTGGGCGGCGGCCATTGCCTACGTGGCCTCTAAAGCCAGCCTGATCTCACGATTGATGCTCAATGAAATTCCTGACACCATTGAAGATGCCTTTGCCAAGCTAGATCTTAACCTGCTCCCCGGTCGCCGCAAAGGGGACTTCATCACCACCTGTTCTTGTCCCGACTGGAGCAATCCCTGTAAGCATATTGCCGGGGTCCACTATCTGATTGCCCAGCAGCTCGATGATGATCCTTTTCTATTGTTTGAACTCAGAGGGCTATCGAGACAAGATTTACAGACCGAACTTGCCAAGTCGCCTTTGGGGCAGGCACTGTCTGCAGAGATGACGGCACAGCAAACCACGCCTGAACCAGATGAGACTTACTATACTCAGCCAATGATTCAAGCCCTAGAGGTCTCGGATCTGAAGACGTTTTGGCAGGGCAGCAAACGTTTACCGCAGACGGTGGATCTGTCGGCACCTGCGACGGTGCCTGCGGTATTGATCAAAAAACAGGGTAACTATCCAGCCTTTTGGCCCAAGGACAGCTCATTCATTGCGGTGATGGAAGAGCTGTATGAGCGGGTTAGAAATAAGAATTCTTCGGTTTTATGATACTTGAATCCAGTCCATCGTCCGGGTAGACATCTATAAGTACTGGGGGAGTGACTGTGCCGAAGCAACGACTAGATACTTTATTGGTAGAGCTAAATCTTTGCGATTCTCGCCAATTTGCCCAGCGACTGATTCGTGCGGGCGAAGTGATGGTCAATCAAGAACTGGTCGATAAACCGGGCACCCAAGTTTCTCTTGAAGCCATCGTTACTGTAAAAAAACGGCCTCCCTATGTGTCTCGGGGGGGCGAAAAGCTAGCCCAGGCGCTGCGAACGTTCCCGATTCAGGTGCAAGATCGCATTTGCTTAGATGGCGGTATCTCGACCGGGGGCTTTACAGATTGTCTGTTGCAAAATGGCGCTCAGCAAGTCTACGGGGTTGATGTCGGCTACGGCCAAGTGGCCTGGAAGCTGCAAACTGATCCCCGCGTCATTCTCAAAGAACGGACCAATATTCGCCATCTTCAACCGGAAGATCTCTACGCACCCGATGCTCAAATCCCTGATTTGGGGGTGATGGATGTTTCTTTTATCTCGCTGACAAAGGTGCTGCCTGCCTTTTGGGGATTATTGGGATCGAGTCGTGAGGTCGTGCTGCTGGTCAAGCCTCAGTTTGAGGTGGGGCAAGATCGAATTGGCAAAAAAGGGGTGGTTAGAGATGCAGTGGCTCAGGGAGATGCGATCGCAACCGTCTTAACCACTGCAGAAGCACTCGGCTGGCACTATGCTGGACTCACTTGGTCACCGTGCCCCGGCCCTGCAGGAAATATTGAGTTTTTACTGTGGCTGCAGACCCAAACGCAGGCAGATCGCCCTGATCTTGCGGATCTCGTTGCGATCTCAGCCAACGCACAACAAGCATTGCGAAAGTCATAGCTCTAGAAATCGTACCCCAATAGATGAGTTTTCAAAGAATACAAATGATTCTGGGTTAAACTAAGCTGCCTTCAGCTTCCATCCCATGCGCCTATTGTGCCTATGGCTTTTGACAACACCTGCAAATTTCTTGCCGAACACTTCAGCGTCGATATTGCAGCTTGGCTATTGGGCACACCCATTGCGCTGACTAAATTAGAGCCATCGGAACTCTTTGCCGAACCGATTCGTACCGATGCCATGATTTTCTTGGAGTCAAAGGACATATTTGTCCACATCGAGTTTCAGACGGATCCTGACCCAGAGATGGGATTTAGGATGGCCGATTATCGGCTCAGAGCCTTTAAGCGTTACCCCCATAAGCAGCTCCGGCAAATTGTGGTGTATTTGAGGCCCACGCAATCATCAAGGGTCTACCAAACCGATTTTGAGATGCCGGGTTTACGCAGCGAATTTGAGGTAGTCAGAATATGGGAGCAGCCAACGGAAGTTTTTCTATCTTCACCTGGATTGTTACCCTTTGCCACCCTGAGCCAGACCCTCGATAAAGTACAGGTGTTGCGAGAGGTGGCGCGCAGAGTCGATGAGATGGCTGACGGTAGGGCGCAAAGTAATGTGGCAGCAGCCAGCGCGATTTTAGCTGGGTTATTATTGGACAAAGAGATCATTACTCAAGTATTGCGGAGAGACATCATGCGGGAGTCTGTGATTTATCAGGAAATTGAGGCTGAAGCTGAGGCCAGAGGAGAGGCCAGAGGAGAGGCCAGAGGAGAGGCCAGAGGAGAAGCTAGAGGCAAAGCTGAAGGAGAGTTGAGTTTAATTGTGCGTCAGCTCACCCGTCGATTCAGCGCCCTTGACGCTTCTATTGAAACTTCGCTTTGTCGGCTTTCTGTGAATCAACTTGAGGACTTGGGGGAGGCGTTATTAGATTTTTCGAGTCTTTCTGACCTTGAAGACTGGCTGAAAGCACATTTGTAGCCCCGTCGCATCGTTGATCAATAAGCCCGGTTAGAAGGGACGCATTCACTGGATGGAGATTTTACGCGCCCTCTTGAAAACACAATAATTTTGAGCATGGTATGTCTAAGCCCCGCCCCTGAACTAAGACGTAAAAGCCACCTAGCCCCATCGGATTGATTAACGAATGAAGCGATTCTCGGCGGCGAATTACCTCGGAGAGCTGTTTCATATCAGCCGTGTTGTTATTGGCAACCAACCGATCTCCTAATCCCAGCGCCATCAAGAATAGTCCCTGCTGGGTTTGCCCAATGGTCTTTAACCCTACGGCTTCCCCCTGTCGCTCTAGGGCAGTGAAGTTGACGTGACTGGTAATATCTTGCTGCCCTACATAGAGAT